>CAYNEH010000158.1:0-4030 GCA_964396195.1 uncultured Oscillospiraceae bacterium | reverse complement strand
CGTTTTTTACCACGAAATTTCCCGGTTTACTGCAAAGAACCACAGCACCCGCCGGGTCACCGGCGCACCCATGACCTCGCTCAGCGCCCGGGTGTAGGCTTCAAGCTGAGGGCGGTAGCCCGCGGCTCGCTCCTCCACGGTGTGCTCCGTCACCCGGTCGGTCTTGAAATCCACCACGGTGATGGAGCCGTCCGCCTCCCGGAACCAGCAGTCCACGACGCCCTGCATAAGCAGTTCCTCCCCCGGTTCGCCCTCCGGGAAATAGTCGGCGGCCGGCACCAGCATGGAAAATTTGAACTCGCGCTCCACCTGCGGCGCGTTCCGGAGCTTTTCCCCCAGCGGGGAGGCGAACAGCGCCCGGATGGCCGCCGTATCTACCGCCGCCCCCTGGGCCGGGGTGATGAACTGCCCGGCCGTCAGCCGGGCCACCTCCTCCCGGATGGCTTCCTCCGTGTCCGTCTTGCTGTAATCCAGATACTGCATGGCAAGGTGCAGGGCCGTACCCCGCTCGGTGGGGGTCAGAGGCCGCTCCTCGCCGAACACAGGCCGCCGCAGGGCGCGGCGTGGCCGCTGGGGACGCAGCTCCTCCGCCGACTCGGACACCTCGGCATCCTTCTCTCTGCCCTTGAGCTGGGTGGCAGTGAGCTTGGATGGCATATCCACCCCCGCGGCGTGGGGATAGATCCAGCCGAACCGGGCGCGGAGATTCTCCGCCGTTCCGGTGTCCGGCACATCCGGCGTCTCCTCTGCCGCAGCCGCCATCGGGGCGGGTGCGTTCCGGTAGGCGGCTCCGGACAGCAGGCGCATATCCCACTTCGGCCCCAAATTTCCCGGCGGGGCGGGGCGATCCGCATCCAGCGCCGCCCAGAGCGGCCCGCTGTCAGGACGGCACAGAGCCGGGATGAGCACCCATGCCGCCATGGACTGGGCCTGCGCCATAAGCCGCGGGGGCGGCGGGCACTGGGCCTGCACGGCCAGCGTACTGAGTTTTTCCCCCTGACCGCCGTTGACGGCGGTGAACAGAAACAGCTTGTGCTCCGCCCGGGTCATGGCCACGTACAGCAGACGCAGCTCCTCCGCCCGGAGCTGCTGCCGCAGGCGGAGCGCCACCGCGTCCCGGGCGATGGTGGTGTACCGGATCATCCGCGCCCGGTCGGTGCGCTTGGGGCCGAGGCCCAGGGCATCATGGAACAGAATGGTGGATCGGGAGTCCGTCTCGTTGAACTTCCGCTCCAGCCCGCACAGGAACACCACCGGGAACTCCAGTCCCTTGGACTTGTGGATGGACATGATGCGCACCCCCCGCCCGGCGGCGGAGGGAACCGGCATGGCAAGGTCATTTTCCATCATGCGGGTAATATGGGTGAGAAAGCCGAACAATCCCTTGTGGCCCTCGCTCTCGAACCGGCGGGCGCTGTCGTACAGGGCCAGCAGATTCGCCCGGCGGCGCTCTCCGTCCGGCATGGCGGAGAATACCGCCAGCAGGTCGGTGCGGCGGTAGACCTCCCACAGCAGACGATGGCTGCTCTCCTCGGCGGACAGAGCCCGCAGGTCGGTCAGCAGAGCAAGGAAACCCGCGCAGTCCTTTTCCCCTCGCTCCGCCCCGGCACGGACGCAGTCGTACACCGTGCCCTCCGCCCCGGCACGCAGCTCCGCCAGACGATCCGGAGTGAAGTCGTACAGCGGCGAGCGCAGCACGGACAGCAGCGGCACGTCCTGCCGGGGGTTATCGATGACCTGCAGCAGGGACAGAGCCACGGAGATCTCGGTGGTGCCGAAAAATTCGCCGCCCTTCTCCGCCTGCCACGGGATGCCCTGTTCGTCCAGCGCCAGCGTGTAGTCCGCCAGCACCGGCCCCGGGGATCGCAGCAGGATCACGATGTCCTCCGGCGTCACCGGCCTGTCCCCGATGGGAAGGCCCTCCCGCAGCAGCTCCGCAATCCGGGCGGCGACGGCCCGGGCCTCCGTAAGATCCTTGTCGGGCTTTTCCTCATCCTCCTCGCCGTCGGAGTCAGAGAGATCCACGCAGTCAAGCTCCACGCAGTACCGCTCGTCCTGCGGAAAATCCTTTCGGCCCGGGACAAGGGCTTCGTCCTCAGTGTAGTCCATCTCGCCCACCGACTCGGTCATGACGTTGCGGAAGATGAAATTCGTCCCCTCCAACACCTCCGGGCGGGAGCGGAAATTCTCGCTGAGAAGCACCGTGCGGCCCTCCCCCGGCTCGGCCACCGAAGCGTCGGCATACCGGCTGTACTTCCGCAGGAAAATGGTGGGGTCGGCCAGCCGGAAGCGATAAATGGACTGCTTCACGTCGCCCACCATGAAAAGGTTGTCCCCGGTGGACAGCGCGTCGAAGATCACGTTCTGGACGGCGTTGGTGTCCTGATACTCGTCCACCATGATCTCCCGGTAGCGGCGGCTCCACTCCGCTGCCAGTGCCGACGGCTGGCCGTCCTCCCGGGTGAGGAGCCGGGCTGTGAGATGCTCCCCGTCGGCGAAGTCGATGAGGTGACGGCGGCGCTTGAGCTCCGTCAGCTCCCGGTCATACTCCGCCGTCACGTCCAGCAGGGCGGTCATGGCCGGCGCCACCGCCCGGAGGTCGTCCATGGCGTCGGCGGCGGACACGTCGAACCGCTCCCAAAGCCGGGCGATCTGCTTTTTGCACAGATCCCGCAGGGCCTTCACCCGCTCCTTGAGGACGCTGTCACCCCCTTTCTTGCACCCGACCTTGGGAAAGGGTACAGGAAACAGGGTGCGGCAGGCGTCCCACCCCTCCCCCAGGGCCTGCTTCAGCGCCCGGAGGTGATTAACGGTGACCGTCAGCGAGGGGCCGAAGTTGGCCCAAAGCACGTTGTCGAAGGCCAGTTCGTCCTTCAGATGTTCCAGCGTTTCCGCCCAGTAGGACACAAGTGCCTTCCCGTCCTCCAGCAGCAGGCGTCCCCAGGCCGTGTCCTCCGGCTGCGCGCCCTCCGGGAAGTTGAAGTCCCCCCGGCGCTCCGCCAGCCAGCGCAGCGGCTCCGGGTGGCTCTGCACCCGGCGGTGGACGTCAGACACCACCTCTTCCAGCGTCAGGTCGTCCCGGTCCCCGGCCAGCGCGTCCACCAGCGCGGCAAAGTCGGGGTCGTTCCCGATGTTCTGATACCGCCGGTCCAGCACCGTCTCTATGGCCTGCTGGCCCAGCTCTCTTCCCTCCGCCGTGTCGCACAGGCGGAAATCCGGGTCAAGCCCGGCGGCGGGGCCGCACTCCCGGAGAAAATCGAGGCAGAAGGCGTCGATGGTGGAGATGGGGGCCTTATATACCAGCGTGGCGTTCCGCTGCAGGTGCCGGTTCGTCGGGTTTTGAGCCAGCAGCTCGCTCACTGCCCGGGCGATGCGGTCCCGCAGCTCGGCGGCGGCGGCATTGGTAAAGGTGATGATAAGGAAGCGGTCGATGTCCTCGCCGCTTTTCACATAGTCCATCAGCCGCTCCACCAGTACCCGGGTCTTGCCGGAACCGGCGGCGGCACTGACCAGCAGATTTCCGCCCCGGTTGGTGACGGCGGCGGCCTGCTGGCTCGTCAGCTCAAAGGCCATCGTTTTCTCCCTCCTTTTTGTGCAAAAGCTGCCAGAATTCCCCGGCGGACAGGGCCTTCCGCCGCCGGACACGATCGCCGCAGCACTCCTCGAAGTGGCAGGCGATGGCGTAATCGCAGTAGCGGCAGGCGTTCATATTTGAATTATGCCAGTACGGGTCGGCATCGATATTGCCCTCCGCGAGCTGCTCTGCCACCCTCTCCAGTGCCCGGGTGAGGTAGTCATCCAGCTCGTCCATCTGCCCCGGCGTCACGAGATAGTCATCTCTCCCCCGACCGGAGGAGATGGGCAGATAGACATAGGCTCCGTCAGTGTGCTCCATGGCGGACAGCACCTCATTGTCCGCCAGCACCAGCCCCTTCCGCCGCAGTTCCCGCTGCCGGGCGGCGGCGATGTCCTCGTCCGTCATGGGCCGGTCACCGCTGATGATGGGGCTGCGGGCTGGGACGTACAGCGC
>CAYNEH010000157.1:0-4066 GCA_964396195.1 uncultured Oscillospiraceae bacterium | reverse complement strand
GCCGGAGTAACGGCGAATTCTATCCAGAGAATGGGGTCGAGAAAAAACGTTTCTCTTCTTTCGAAAAGAAGAAAAAAGGTTCAAAGGGCTGCGCCCTTTGGCTTTTGCTCAAAAGCTCCACGGCAGGTAAGCCGCTAAAATTGCCAGAACCACCGCCGGGAGCATGTTTGCCACCCGCAGCTTTTTTCCCCACACCAGATTTATGCCGATGCAGAAGATCAGCACGGAGCCGATGAGGGACAGATAGGCGATGGCCGTATCGGTCATGATGGGGGAGACCAGCCGGGCCAGCAGCGTGATGCAGCCCTCGAACACAAATACCGGGATGGCGGAAAAAACCGCGCCCTTTCCCATGGAGGACGTCATGACCGCGATGATAATGAGGTCGAGGACGGACTTCACAGCCAGCGTGGAATAGTCCCCCAGCAGGCCGTCCTGTATCGCGCCGACGATGGCCATGGCTCCGATGGAGACGGTGAGGGACGCCGTGACGAAGGCATTTACGAAGTTTGCGTCACCGCTGTTCCCGGTGCGCTTTTTCAGCCATTCGCCGAAGCGCTCGAAGCCGCGCTCGATGCCGATCAGCTCGCCGATGATGGTTCCCAGCGCAAGGCACAGAACCACCAGCATGGATTTGCCGCTGCTGACCGCCCCGTCGCGGATGGTCAGCATTCCCTCCATCGCCCCGGCGATGGCGATGAACAGCACGCTGACACCGCAGGCCTTGTTGAGGGAGTCCTGCTGCTCCGGGCCGAATAGTTTTCCCGCAAAATGCCCGATTGCACCGCCAACGACAATGCCGGCGCTGTTGATGATTGTTCCAAGTCCTATCATTGGTTAACCTTCTTAGGAGAATTTGTTTCGCGTTTTGCTGTTTTACAGCGCGGAGTGGAGATATTCCTCCTGCTCCGGCGTGAGCCTGTCGATGGTCAGGCCCAGCGCCGCCAGCTTGGCCCAGCCAATGGCGTTGTCGATCTCGGCGGGAATGTCGTAGAGCTTCGTCTCCAGCGTGTCCCGGTGCTTCACCAGCCACTCGGCAGCCAGCGCCTGCACGGCGAAGGACATGTCCATGATTTCAGCGGGGTGGCCGTTTCCGGCAGCCAGATTCACCAGACGGCCATCCGCCAGCACGTTGAGCACCCGGCCGTCCGCCATGCGGTAACCCATGATGTTCTCCCGCTGCTGGAACTTTTCCTCGTTGTGATGATCCAGCCAGTCCACGTCCACCTCCACGTTGAAGTGCCCGGCGTTGCAGAGAATGGCGCCGTCCTTCATTCTGGCGAAGTGGTCGGCGGTGATGACGTCCCGGCAGCCGGTGGAGGTGACGAAGATGTCGCCAAGCGCCGCCGCGTCCTCCATTTTCATCACCCGGAAGCCGTTCATGGTGGCATCCAGCGCCTTGAAGGGGTCAATCTCGGTGACGATGACCTCCGCCCCCATGCCCTTGGCCCGGAGGGCGATGCCGGAGCCGCACCAGCCGTAGCCCGCCACCACCACGGTCTTGCCCGCGACGATGAGGTTGGTGGTGTGCATGATGCCGTCCCACACGGATTGGCCGGTGCCGTACTTGTTGTCGTAGTAGTGCTTGGCCTTGGCGTCGTTCACCGCCATCATGGGGAAGGGGAGAGTGCCCGCCTGCTCCCGGGCCCGGAGCCGGAGAATGCCGGTGGTGGTTTCCTCGCAGCCGCCGATGACGCAGTCGGCGTACTCCCTGCACCGGCCGGTGAGCAGGTGAACCAGATCGCCGCCGTCGTCGATGACGATGTGGGGATGGCATTTGAGGGTCTCGCACAGCAGATCCTCGTACTGCTCCGGCGTGACGCCGTGGATGCCGAAGGTCTCGATGCCACGCTCCGCCACGGCGGCGGCCACGTCGTCCTGAGTGGACAGAGGATTGCAGCCGGTGAGGTACACCTCAGCGCCGCCCTCCCGCAGCACAAGACCAAGATTGGCGGTCTTGGCCTCCAGATGGACGGACACCGCCACCCGCAGCCCGGCGAAGGGCTTCTCTTCCTTGAAGCGAGCCTCGATCTGGCTCAGGGCGGGCATGTAGGCGCGGACCCAGTTGATCTTGCGCTGGCCGGAGAGAGCCAGTGCGCTGTCCTTGATGATACTCATAAAAAACCTCTTTTCTGAAGTGAAGAAACGGAAAATTCAGGAAAAAATCGTGCAACAAACGGATAAAAAATCGCGAAAAATACGCAAAAAACGCGGGAAAATAACGCGGGAATGCGGCGGGGAAGGCCGTCGGAATACGCCGAAAACGGTGAAAATCTTACAGCAGCTCTTCCAGCGAATTGACATACCGGTCGCACAGCGTGCGCATTCTGTCCCGGTACCCGGCGTAAAAATCGTCGTACACGCCCACAACCCGCATCCCGGCGGTGCGGGCGGTTGCGCAGTTGGCAGGGCTGTCATCGAAGAGGGTACATTCGGCGGGGGAGACGCCCAGAAGCTCGCTCAGCCGGATGAAGCAGGCGGGGTCATGCTTTTCGAGGCCGATCTCCTCGGCGTAGATGATGTGCTGAAAATACCCGGTGAGCCCGAATCGCTCCAGCGCCATGCGGCACAGCTCAGGGCGGCAGGCAGTGAACAGGGCAGCGGGGACATTCTCCGCCCGGCATTTGGCCAGCAGCTCCGCCGCCCCGGCCTTCAGCGGCGCCAGCTCCCGGTAGTGACGGGCGGCCAGCGCATCCCACTCGGCCATGATGTCCGCCGGGCTGTCGGGCAGGTGATAGTATTCTCTGGTATAGACCGCCGCCGTTGGAAAAATGAAACGGGCGACGGTGTCCTCATACTCCCTTGTTGCCGCAAGGCCCCGGCGGGCAAGAAATTCCTCGTCCACCTCGCCCCAGAGTCCGTTGGAGTCCAGCAGGGTGCCGTCCAGATCGAAGATATACAATGTGTCACGTCCTTACGGGAGAAAATGGTCAGATGCGGGCGTTCAGCCATGCCAGCACGTCGGCGTACACCTCGTCCTTATTCGTCTCGTTGAGCATTTCATGTCGTCCGCCCGGGTAAAATTTCAGGGTCAGGTCCTTGGTGCCGCTGGCCTTGAAATAGCCGTAAACCTTGCGCACGCCCTTGCCGTTGGCGCCCACCGGGTCATGATCGCCGGAGAAGAGGTACACCGGGGTGTCCGGGTTCATTTTCTTCAGATTCTCCGGGGCGGAGATATATTGCAGGCCGGTCATCATGGCGTGGTTCATGCCCGCAGTGGTCTGGAAGTTGCACAGCGGGTCGGCGAGGTATCTGTCCACCACGGCGGTGTCCCGGCAGATCCAGTCGGCGGAGGTGCGGTTGGGCTTGAACTGCTTGTTGTACGCCCCGATGGACAGGTTGTAGAACAGGCGGTTGACCTTGTGGGGGTCACCCATGCCGGTGAGCCACTTGCCCAGCGCCACGGTGGCGGGAGCCTCCTGTCCGGTGCCGGAGAGGATGCAGCCGCTGAGGGTGCCGGGGTAGTCGATGAGGTAGGTGCGGGCCACGAAGGAGCCCATGGAGTGACCCAGCAGGAAATAGGGCAGGCCGGGGAACCGATCCCCCATCTGCTGCCGCAGGGTGTACACGTCCCGGGAGAGGTGAGACCACTCGGTGAAATAGCCGTACTCCTCCGGCCCGGCGGCAGTTTTGCCGTGGCCCAGATGGTCGTGACCGCAGACGGCGAAGCCGTGATCCGCCAGATAGCGGGCAAAGCGGTCGTACCGCTGGGCGTACTCGCAGATGCCGTGGATCAGCTGCACCACGGCTTTCGGCTGGCCGTTGTCGGGCAGCCACAGGCAGGCGTGGCACTGGTGGACGCCGTCGCTGGAGGGGAAGGTAAACTCGCTGAACTGTGCCATAAAAAACACCTCAGTTTTAAAATTTGTGTGGTTTTTCCTCAGTTTACCCGGTTTTGGGCACAAAGTCAATTTACGGCCCGGAAAAAGTGAAAAGCGCGCGGCGCATACTATGCGCCGCGCGCCTCAGCCCGTCGAAAAAGGCAAAGCCTTTTCCGACGGAAAGATTGCGCCCCGCTGCGTCGTCGCAGTCCCTGACACCAAGTTCCGTTTCCCGCAAGCGGAAA
>CAYNEH010000156.1:0-4084 GCA_964396195.1 uncultured Oscillospiraceae bacterium | reverse complement strand
GGGTGGCGCGGCTTTGCCGCCGCACTCCCTATCCTGTCCTTACCTATCCTAACCTTACCTATCCTAACCTCAGGTTCCAACTTGGATCCATATTGGTTCCATGTTGGTTCCGGAGGATACATCCCCGCAAAAGAATATGAAAAAGGCCCGCATCCGTGGATGCGGGCCTTTTTCGTATTGGTTTTGCCAGGCTTCGCCTGATCCCTCGTCCACCCCGTAGGGCAGGGGGAAAGAATGCCCGCGCCTTTCTGTCACGCTGCGGATTGGGCGCATGGCCGGGTCGCTTTCATTCCGATTCGGGCTGGTCTGCGGGCCGCTGCGCGGCCCTCCGCTCGCCCTCACTCCGTTCCAAGCTCCCCTATGCGCTTATCCTCGCGCTTCGCCTTAGAAGAGGGGCACAACCGCGCCGCTGTAGGTCTCGTTGATGTAGTCGCGGATGGTGTCGGACTCCAGAGCCTCCACCAGGGCCTTGATGGCGTCGTTGTTCTCATTGCCCTCCTTGACGGCGATGACGTTGGCATAGGCGGTGGCGGCGGTGCCGTCAGAGGCCTCAACAGCCAGAGCGTCGGCGACATTCAGGCCGGCATCCAGCGCGTAGTTGCCGTTGATGACGGCCAGATCCACGTCCTGCAGACGGGAGGGAATCTGGGCGGCTTCCAGCTCCACGATGTCGATGTTCTTGGGGTTCTCCACGATGTCCAGCTTGGTGGCGTTGATGCCCACACCGTCAGCCAGCTTGATCAGGCCCTCCTGCTCCAGCAGCAGCAGCGCGCGGGCCTCGTTGGTGGCGTCATTGGGAACGGCCACCTGAGCGCCGTCAGCCAGCTCGTCGATGGAAGCGGTCTTGCCGGCATACAGGCCGAAGGGCTCGTAGTGGACGGAAGCCACGCTCACCAGATGGGTGCCGTTGGCCTCATTGTAGTTGTTCATGTAGGTGATGTGCTGGAAGTAGTTGGCGTCCAGAGAGCCGTCCTCCACAGCGTCGTTGGGGGTGTTGTAGTCGTTGTAGACCACGATGTCCAGATTGATGCCCTGCTCAGCGAGGATGGGCTTGACCTGCTCGAGGATCTCGGAGTGGGGGGCGGGGGTGGCGCCGATCTTCAGGGTAACGGTCTCGCCGGATCCGCTGTTGTCGGAGGGGGCTGCGGATTCGCTGCTGCCGGAATCATTGCCGGAGCAGCCGGCGGTGAGGGCGAAGCAGGCCACAGCGGCCAGCGCCAGCGCAAGAACTTTCTTTTTCATTTTGTTTTTCTCCTTTTTCATTGAACTTGCAAATTGATTTTGATGGAATGACGTCATTTATGTGATCCGCCCTTTCGGCGGGAACACAACGAAAATATTCAGCCGGGGCACAAAAAAACGCCCCTGACTTGCGTCAAGGACGAGAGCTTTCGCTTCGTGGTACCACCTTGCTTCACCCATGTCTCACGACGCGGGCCTTTGAGAGTGCGGGATGACTTTCGCAATCCGATACTCCTGCGCTGTTACGGGCGCTCCCGTCAGAACCTAAGGCGCTTCGCCCTCGACTCCGCGGCTCCGAGACCATGTTCGGCGCGGCCTTCTGTACCCGTTTCCAGCTGCCCGGGCTCTCTGTGCCATATCTCCGCGCTTACTCTTCTCTTCATTGCCTTTGAAAAGCATATTTACCTGATGGGTTTAATTTAGCACAGAACTGCCCCGGTGTCAATGCAGCGGTTTCCACAGAGATAGAGCGGACAAAGCCGCGCGGCTTTGTCCGCTCTCACAATTTGCCGCGAAAATCCGCGATATTGCCTCTATATGGGGTCGTCCGTCAGCTTTTTGCCTTCCTCCGGCGGTTCTTTCCGGTCTTGGTGATGCGGTGGTCCAGCCGGACGGACATCCTGGTGCCGATGGACTGGCAGATCTGCACCAGAATGACAAGCAGGATGACGGACACGTACAGAACCAGATACATCCGGCGCTGATAACCGTTGTTGATGGCAAGGCTGCCCAGGCCGCCGCCGCCGATGGCGGCGGACATGGCGCCGTAGCTCAGGATTGTGATGAAAGCGGTGGTGAAGCCGGTGATGAGGGAGGGCAGAGCCTCGGGCAGCATCACCTTGAAAATGATCTGGAGGGTGGAGCAGCCCATGGACTGGGCGGCCTCCAGCACGCCGTGGTCAGACTCCCGGAGGGAGGCCTCCACCAGACGGGCCACGAAGGGGAAGGCGGCGGCCACCAGCGGGATGATGGACGCCACGGTACCCACGCTGGTGCCCACGATGGCGCGGGACAGGGGGATGACGAGAATCATCAGAATCAGAAAGGGGATAGACCGCAGGATGTTGACAATGATGTTAAGCACCCGCATCAGCCCCCGGGGCAGCGGGCGGACGCCGTCCCGCTCGCCGGTGACGAGAATAATGCCCAGCGGCAGGCCGATGACGTAGGCGAACACGGTGGCAAGGACGGTGGAGTACAGCGTCTCCCAGATGTTGGTGAGCAGGCCGGCCTGCAGATAGGCCAGCTGCTGGCTCACCGGCGTGTTGCCGAAAAGCGTGCCGAAAAACTCATCCATGATAATCTCTGACCTCCTCCATGGTGACGTTGGGCTGGCTCTTGATATAAGCCACGGCCCTGGCGGCCTCATCCGGATTCTCCGGCAGGCCCAGCAGCATGGTACCGAAAGCCTTGCCGTCGATGTTCCGGGTATCCGCGCCCAGAATATTTACCTTCACGCCGCAGTCAATGGCCAGCGACGCAATGAGCGGTTCGTAGGAGGAGCCGCCGTTGAAGGCGATGCGGATGACGTTGGCGGCGGGGAGCTGGTCGATAACAACCCCGTCGGGGTAGACCAGACGGCGGCCCGCCTCGGTCTGGGGGTTGGAGAAGATGTCCTCCACCGTGCCCGTCTCCTGAAGGACGCCGTGGTCCAGAATGGCCACCTTGGTGCAGATCTCCTCCACCACGGCCATCTCATGGGTGATGACCACCACCGTGATGCCAAGCCGCCGGTTGATATCCTTGATGAGCCGCAGGATGTCCCGGGTAGTCTTGGGGTCGAGGGCGGAGGTGGCCTCGTCGCACAGCAGGATCTTGGGGTCGGAGGCCAGCGCCCGGGCAATGGCGATGCGCTGCTTCTGTCCGCCGGACAGCTGGGCGGGGTAGGCGTCCGCCTTGTCGGGCAGACCCACGATGTCCAGCAGCTCCAGCGCCTTTTTGCGGGCGTCGGCGGCCTTCACCCCGGCGATCTCCATGGGGAAACAGATATTCTTCAGGCAGGTGCGCTGCATGAGCAGGTTGAACTGCTGGAAGATCATGCTGATGGACCGGCGCTGTACCATAAGTTCCTTTTCCGTCATGGCGCACAGGTCCCGGCCGTCGATGATCACCTGACCATCAGTGGGCCGCTCCAGCAGGTTGATACACCGCACGAGAGTGGACTTGCCCGCACCGCTCATACCCACGATGCCGAACACATCGCCGTCCTCCACGGTGATGTTCACATCGGTCAGTGCCTTGAGCTCGCCGTCGGCGGTGGGAAACACCTTGGAAATGTGTTTTAATTCGATCATTCGGATCACTTCCCTAAAAAACGTTCCGATTTTACATCAATAAATTGAATTGTATGCTAAAAAATCCGGGGTGTCAAGGGAATGGGGTGACTTGTATATGGAAGGCGACCATTATTATTGAGCTGCACACAAAGAAGCTGGTCGTACAGCCCGATTTTTTATCCCGTTCGGGCGGTGCTGCCTAAAATTGAATATTCGAACGGGGCGAAATTTCAAAAGCCCCGAAAGTTAGAAAAACAGCCGTTTTCGATAAGAAAACGACTGTTTTTATGGTTGCGGGGGGAGGACTTGAACCTCCGACCTCCGGGTTATGAGCCCGACGAGCTACCAACTGCTCTACCCCGCGATATGAAATTTGGTGCCGGAGACCGGGGTCGAACCGGCACGGGATTACTCCCACGGGATTTTAAGTCCCGGGCGTCTGCCAATTCCGCCACTCCGGCCCGTCTGGAGCTTGATTATAATAACACAACAGGCCTGCCTTGTCAAGGGGGCGGTGAAAAGTTGCCGAAAATCTTTTTCTCCTCGTCCCTCCCGCAAAAAGCCTC
>CAYNEH010000155.1:0-4147 GCA_964396195.1 uncultured Oscillospiraceae bacterium | reverse complement strand
CGTTTGTCTTCCAGCTGGGCCTTGGCTGGGGATCCACCCCCACCACCATCGTCTCTCAGGGGCTGGCCATTCTGGTCATCTTTATTTTCAACTGGAAGCGCCTGCCTAAGGCCAAGGTTGCGATGATCGGCAAGGGCATGCAGAACTCCTTTACCCCGCTGATGATCGCCTGCTGTGTGGCGGCCTTCGGCTCCTGCATGAAGACTACCTCCATTTACGGCGCGGCCATCGACCTGCTGTCCGGCATGAATATGCATCCGTATGTCATCACGGTGGTCTGCGTGATGATCCTGGCCTTCCTGATGGCCGGGGCCATGCCCGCGCTGATGGCGTTCATCCCCTCCATCGGCCAGACGCTGGTGGCGCAGGGCGCCAACGCCGGGATCATTCACCGTCTTGCCATGGCCGCCGGCACCACCTTCGACTCCATGCCCTGGTCGGCCAGCCTGATCATCAACTTCAACGTGATGGACGTCACCATCAAAGAGGCGTACAAGCATGTCGCCGTGGTCCAGATCGTGATCACCACCATCTATACGCTGGTTGGTCTTGCCTACGCGCTGATCTTCCATTAATGACCCGAAGTTCAGATCCCCCGCTCAGATCTGGGCGGGGGATCTTCCTTCACCGGCTTTGAAAGGAGCAGAAATGAGCAGATATTTATTGAAAAACGCGCGGCTGCTGGATGCGGAGCGGGACTATCTCCCGGCGGACGTGCTGGTGGAGAACGACCGCATCGCGGCGGTTGGAAACGTGCCGGAGGATACCGGCGCGACGGTAATCGACTTGTCCGGACACACGCTGATGCCCGGGCTGGTCAACGCCCACACCCATATCCGGTGTGCCAACGACTATACGGATGAAAAGTTTCAGGCCATGGCAAAGGCCGGTGTCTGTCTCTGCCACGACCTCGGCTTCCTCGTGAACGAGCCGCTGAGCGATATGATGGCTTGGGTTCGGCAGGTCAACGATGACCCGGCGTTCCCCGCGCTGGACGTGGCCGGACGCTATATCGCCGTGGCCGGCGGCTACGGCGACACAATCCCCGGCGGCTTTCAGGTGGGCGAGCTGGTCACCAGCGAGGACGAGTGCCGCGCTGCGGTGGACTATCTGGCGGACAGCGGCGCGGCCTGCATCAAGATCGGCATGGATCAGGGCCGGGGCAGCATGGAGGACGCCGTCACCCTGCCGGACTCCTTTGTGGCCGCCATCAGCGCCCGGGCGAAGGAGCGGGGACTGCGGGTGTGCGCCCACGTCCACGAGCTGGCCTATCTGGAGCGGCTGGTGGCCGGCGGCATCACCGAGTCCTCCCACGTGATCAAGCAGCCCATCCCGGAGGAATTGATGCAGACGATGCTCCAGCGGAATATCACGCTGGTGGCGACACTCACCAACTTCTTCCGCCATGCGGACCGCTGCGGCCAGCAGGCGCTTCATGACAGCGTGGAAAACGTCCGTCGCTACTGGCAGGGAGGCGGCACGGTGGCGGTGGCCACTGACTTTATGTGGCCCTTTGAGCAGTACCTGACTCCTGTGGAGGAAATGCGGCTGTTCCGGAAAACGGGCATGTCCACCCGGGAGATTCTGACCTGCGCCACTCTGAACGGCGCGAAGGTGTGCCGCCGGGAGACGGACTACGGCACCATCGAGCCGGGGAAGTACGCCAGTCTCATCGCGGTCCCCGGCGAGTTGGACGATGATTTTGTCAAGCTGGAAGCGCCGGAATTCGTCATGAACCGCGGCACTATCCTGCGCGGATGAACGGAGACGATCTCATGAATGTTGAACAGCTTTCTTCCATGCTGATCCGTTACCGGAGATTCTGCAGCATGACCGACCCCGTCCGCTACGCGGGCACCGCCCTGCATCAGGACGCCATTCCGGAGTTATACGCCATGGATCCCTCTATGTTTTCCATGACGCCGGCTCAGCGGGCTGCAGGGCTGGTTGCCAAGGCGGACGCGACAGATATTCTGACCCAACTGCTGGCCGGGCGGGAGGTGGATTCCGCCGGGATGGAGCGGGTGCTGGGTGTGTCCTACGGCGCGCTGCGGGAGGAAATGGCCCGCCGGGACCCCGTGAAAAAGCCGATCCCGGACAAGACCGTCATCTTGACCTTTGACGACGCGAAAAAGGACGCCTTCACCCATGTGGCGCCCCTGTTCCGGGAGCTTGGCTTCAACGCCACGTTCTTTGTGACGGAGATGGAGCCGTCCCCCCGGGGGCCAGGCTTTGAGGACAAGACCCGGTTTATGACCTGGGAGGAGATCCGCGCCCTCCATGACATGGGCTTTGAGGTGGGCAACCACTCTCTGCACCACCGCCGCCCCGCCGAGCCGCTGGATGAGGCGGATTTTGCCGCCGAGCTCAACGGTCTGAACGACCGGATGGAGCAGGCCGGGATTCCCAGGGCCGTCTCCGTGGCCTATCCCTTCGGCATGACGACGGCGGAGCAGGTCCGCGTCGCCGGAGCCTGCGGCATGAAGTGGGGCCGGGGCAATCTGGGGACCGGCATCTGCGGTACCCGGGGCAAGTGCACCTACGATCCACGGGCCGACCATCCTCTGGCCATCCCCTCTTACGGCGACGCGCCGCTCTACACATATGAACGGCTGCTGGAGCGGCTGGAAACGGCCCGGGACGGCCGCGTGCTGTGTCTGGCCTTCCACAGCGTTCTGGACCCCGACGAGTGGAGCAATGAGATCACCTTTGAGAAATATTTCCGCTTTATGGCCGAACAGGGCTGCAACTGCATTTCAATGGGTCAGTTGGCGGAATATGTCGATCCGGACAAGGCGCTGGCGTACACCGCGGAGTGACCGGAATAGAGATCTCGCCGCCGTGAAAGCGAGCGGATGTTTCCCCGGTAAATTTTGAACAGAATGGACAGGTCGTCCCCGAATCATTCGGGGACGACCTGTAATATTTGACAAACCCGCGCCGCGCCCTGTATAATAAAGAAAAAGAAAGGGGCGCTTTTACGTGGATCTGCAGCGATTGAAGTATTTCATGCGCGTGGCGGAGTGCGAGCACATGACACAGGCGGCCAACGACCTGCATATGACGCAGCCCGCGCTGAGCCGGATCATTTCTCAGCTGGAAGCGGAGCTGGGGGTCAAGTGCTTTGACCGCGAGGGCAAGGCGCTGAAGCTCAACGACAGCGGCCGGGTGGTGTACGAAAGCGCCGCGCAGATATTTGAGACGCTGCACGACATGCGGGAGCGCCTGTCCAACCTGAACGACGGCACACAGGGACGCATTATGTTCGCCTCGTCCTTCCCCAGCCGGGAGCCGGACTGGGTGATGGATGTGGTGCGGCAGTTCCTCCTGACCCACGCCAACGTGGAATTCCAATGGTTGCAGAAAAACGCCGCCGCTATGCGCGAAGCGCTGGAGACCAGACAGATCGACATTGCCCTGTGCGACCGGCCGGTGCTGGGCAGCAGCATCCGGTGGAGCGAGGTGTTTACCGAGCGCCTGGGCGTGATCCTCTCCGTGGACAACCCGCTGGCACAGAAGCCCGTGCTCGGGCTGGACGACCTTGCGGGGGAATCGTTCTTCTGCAATGACGACAGCTCTCAGGCGCAGGACATCACTTCGTATATCTGCGAAAAGTCCGGCTTCAAGCCGAATATCAAGTTCCGCGCCGATTTTCCCAGCCTTATCGGAGAGGCCGTCGGCATGAACCGGGGCGTGGCCTTTATGTCGGAGGGCGGCTATGTTCACGGCTTCGGAAGCGAGCAGAACCAGTACTGGAACCCCAGGATCACCTTCCGCACCATCCGGGAGGAGCACTGCCGCCGCAGCTTCGGCATCGCGGTGCTGAAGGACCGCTACCTGCCCAGAGTCGTGCAGGAGTTTTACGATCTGCTGGTCAACTATGACGTCATGCGTTACCGGAAGCAGCTGGACAGTAAGATGCGGGCGAAGCTGGCGTCCGGATAACGGCGGCGCTTCTGCGCGGTGAAATCCCCGTTTCCCAGCAAATATGCTGGCTGTTCCGGAATATGCGGCGGACTCTTCACCTCTGCCTTTCAGGTTATTCTCTGCTCTCATTGTAGCGGGCCGCCGCACGGATGTCATGGAACTCGTGGTTCACTCTGGCTTTGTCAGGAATCTGGAACTCCGGAGTAAATAAAACCGAAGC
>CAYNEH010000154.1:0-4150 GCA_964396195.1 uncultured Oscillospiraceae bacterium | reverse complement strand
ACTGGCAAAGGAGCAAATCCAGATTGCCTTTGCACAGGCGGAGAAGGAGGTGCTTGATCTGCACCAGCGCACGAAGGAAGGCTTGCTGACCGCAAAGCTCAACGGGAAACAGGTCGGCCGCGCAAAGGGCAGCGGCTACGAAACGAAGAAGGCAATCGCCGCTAAGAGAATCATAGCCACACATTGCAAGGCTTTCGGCGGTACTCTTGATGATGCCGAGTGCATCCGCCTGACCGGGCTTTCCCGCAATACTTATTACAAATACAAACGAGAAATCAGGGATGGTGCGTAGCCGTCCCTGATTATTTTAGAAGGGAGGTATTGCCATGGACAACGAAAAACATGAAAGCACCGAACATGAAGTTCCGACCGTACAGGAGCAGCGCGAGTTCCTTGCGCTGTGGGAAAAGTTGAGTCCCGCGCAGAAGGACGCAACCAGGGCATTCATCACGGACATGCTGGAGGGGTAAAAGCAGAGGAGGGGCATTTTGCCCCTCCTCCTGCGCTTTTTCCTTTTTGCGTTTCCCCGGCATGCTAAGGTCATCGGGAATAAGGTCATGGATTCTGCCTGATACGCTTTATCGGGGAAAGAACGATCTTACTGTGAACGGTCAGTCCGCCGGGGTGAGGCTGGCCGCCACTTCCGCAGCCGCAGCCCTGCCGGAATAGAGAGTAAAGCTCATTTCACTGCCGAAGAAGGCGTAAAGATTATTGAACCAACCGGAGCACATAACGCCGGCCGCATACAGTCCGGGAATGGCGTCTCCATCCTTATCAACGACTTGCTGGTGATTGTTAATCTTCAGTCCTCCGAGGCAGGTATCTATTCCGGACTCTCCGCGTATTACGTAATACGGAGCCTGCTCAACCGGGAACAGGAATTCTTTTCTCTTAAGAAATTCGGGGTCATATCCGCGATGGCAACCGTCATTATAATTGTCAACGGTCTCACGCAGCCTTTCAACCGGGCATCCGATAAACTCCGCAACTTCCTCGAGCGTATCGCAGATTCTGGCATGACCCTGTCCGACCTCATACTGCCAGTGCTCATCAATGCGCTCTCTCCATGTCTCGCGGGGCTTGCCCTTGTCAATCGAGTGAATGCCGAACATTACGGGCGGCTGGTCAAGCATGCAGCCGTCGTCAATACGAGGTGGGAGATATTCCTTACCGGCCTTGCAGGTATCGATGTATTTTTGATCCATCAGGATGTAGCAGACCTTACCGGGCTGCATGTCCACATTGGCGCACTGCATCCAGCCGAACTCCTCAAAGGGCAGCCCTTCATCAACGAATCGCTCACCGAGCTTATTCACCTTGATCGGATGCGGGCGACGCATAAACATACCTACTGTCTCACTGGCGTGTGGGAAATGATTATGGGGCCCGATGAAGAGCGTTCCGACACCTCCGGGCACACCACCGACCTCTTCTGCCATGATAAGACCGTCGCCTGTGTTGTGCGGCACCTGAGACATGATGTGGATATCCTTGTATTCCGGGGAATTATAAAATTTCGCGACAAGCTCGGCGTTCGCGGATATTGAGCCCGTGGCCAGTATTACCGCCTTCGCGTGTACAACGAGCTCACCGTCCGGACTTTCGGCAATCACCCCGGAAATTTTCCCGTCATCATCTTTTATGAGGTGCTTCGCGCGGGTCTTGAGGATGATTTCCGCGCCATACTTTTCACAGTTATCCTTAAGGCATTTGGTCAGGATAGGCCCCTGCGGAATCATCTCCCACTGCTGTTTTTCCGAATTCCATTTGCCGATGCGGTGATGGGTATTGCGGAATCGCGAGACGTCTGCGCTTTCCGAGGCGACGAAGTTATAGGTCAGACCGAGATCTTCCAGCCACTCAAAGTTCTCTCCGGAAGCATTCAGCCATTTACGGACAAGCTTCGCATCGCAGTGCCAGTTGAGAACCTGCATAAGATCCTCAAAAGCCTCATCCACATCCATTTTTATGCCAAATCTCCGCTGAACCGGGGTGTTTATTCCCATAGTACCGGCGCTCATCTTTGTACAGCCGCCGACGGCTGCCATTTTTTCAAGCACGAGAACAGACTTGATGCCCTTTTGCTTCGCCACGATTGCAGCAGACATACCGGCGCCGGAAGCGCCGACTATACACAGATCTACTGTACGTTCCATGATATCCTCCTTCTGGAATTTATCAGAGTGTGTTTGCAATGCCAAAGGCGGTGCGCATGGCGGTCTGGATACTGCCCAGACGGGCGCAATCTCCAATCATAAAGGTCTTGGAGCTCATGCCGTTCAGGCTGATAGCCTCATCCTCCCGCCCTGCCATTCCGGCGGCGGCAATGACGGTATCAGCGGTGACGGTCTGCTCTCGACCCTCGCTGTCAGTGTAGCTGACGGTGCGACCATCGGTGATGCCAGTGCAGCGAGCGTTGAGCTCGAAGGAGAAGTTGGGCTGGCTCTCCCACTCCCTACGGAAGAGAGAGTAGAAATGAATGGGAACGGCATCGGGCGCCAGCTTTCCCTGCATTTCCAGCACCTTGACCTTGTGGCCAAGCCGGGCCAAATGCAGGCCGGTCTCCACGCCGACCTCACCGCCGCCGATGATGACCACGTCACCGCTGACCTTATCGAGATTGCGGAGGGCGTCCACTGCGGTTAGGATGGATTCTGCGCCGGGAATGGGCGGACGCTTGGGATCAGCGCCAACGGCCACGAACACGGCGTCGTAATTCTCCTTCTCCAGCATGCCGGGCTCCACTTTGGTGTTGAGCAGGACACGGACGCCCTTCTTGCCCACCTGATGAATCATGTACTCCTTGAATTTCGCAAGAGTCCACTTCATGTAGGGAACTTCGGCCACGTTGAGCTGTCCGCCCAGCCGGTCGGCCTGTTCGTACAGGGTCACGTCATAGCCGCGGTCGGCGGAGACAATAGCGGCTTCCATGCCGGCAGGGCCGCCGCCGATGACGGCGATCTTTTTATGGCCGGAGGGCGGGGTGATCATCCGGTCAATCTTGTGCTCCATGCCGAACACCGGGTTGACGGAGCAGACGCTCAGCCAGTCATCCGGCTTGGCTTGATGGCACTTGTTGCAGCGCAGGCAGGGCACCACATCATCGTCCCGGCCCTCCATGGCCTTGATGCCCCAGTCGGGGTTGGTGATCCAGCCACGGGCGGAGCCGATGAAGTCGGCATCGCCGCTGGCGATGATGTCCTCGGCGGTGTTCAGGTCGTATGCGCCGCCCACCAGCGTGACCTTGGTGGAGATACCCTGCTCGTGGCAGGCATGCGTCACCTTGCTGGTCACCTCGCGGTGGGGAACCTCCTTCGGGTTCAGATAAGTGGGCTGAGACGGGTCGATCCATGTGCCGCGGATCTGGATGATGTCGGCGGAGCCCTGCATGATGCGGGCAAGCTCGATGGTGTCCTCCACGGTGACGCCGGGGGTCAGCTCCGGCTCCTGCCCGGAGCAGGAAATCTCAACGATGAAATCGCTGCCGCATTCCGCCTTGATCTTGTCGCAGATGAGCTTGGGGAACCGGGCGCGGTTTTCCACGCTGCCGCCGAATTCGTCGGTGCGCTTGTTGCAGTAGGGGGACAGGAACCGCCCCGGGAGCATCAGGCGGTAAGCCATATGCATAAAGCACATGCCGAAGCCGAGACTCTTGGCAATCTTCGCCTCCCGGGCGTACTCGTCCGAGCAGCGCTGGAGATAGTCATAGGTAGCAGCCTTGCCCTTCATGGGAACGGAGCCGTCACCCTCCACATACTCGCACCACTGGTCGTCGCTGACGTCGATGCCGTGAACCATGATGCCGCTGGCGGGCATGATCAGGATGGAGGGCATGGCGCCATAATAGCGCACGGCGTCAGCCATCTGGGCGAAATAGTGCTGGTTGCCGCCCTGATAAATGTCCAGCATGGAGGAGTGGGGGTTGTCACCGTTGAGCACCGGAGAGGCGCCCTTGCAGGTGACCACGGCGGCACCGCCCTTCGCCTTGTTAGCGTAGTGGGTGATGAAGCCCTCCGTGGGCCAGGACTCCTGCCCCTGCACGAAGTGGGGACTGCCGCAGGTGGCGATGAAGCGGTTGCGCAGAACAACGTTCCCGATCTTGATCGGGGAGGTCAGTGCGGGATATTTAATCACAGTAACCATTCCTTTC
>CAYNEH010000153.1:0-4190 GCA_964396195.1 uncultured Oscillospiraceae bacterium | reverse complement strand
GCTGACTTCATTCAGCCGGGGTCTGCAAACTTTTTTTGCGCATAAATCTTGACAGTACCATATTGTCCGACGGATATGTTAAAATATCGGAAAACGCGTCAGACGGCGCAGATGTTTCGAAACAGGAGGGAAGGCCATGGAGCGCCTTGACAAGCGGCTGGCGGCCACGGGGCTGTGGAGCCGGAAGGAGGCCCGGGAGCTGGTGCGCGGCGGCCGGGTGACGGTGGACGGGCAGACAGTCCGATCACCGGAGGACAAGGTAACGGAGGACAGCGCAGTTCTGGTGGATGGGGAACCGCTGGACAGCGGCGGCTCGGTATACATCATACTCCACAAGCCGGCGGGGGTGGGGTCCGCCACTGAGGACTCCCGGGAAAAAACGGTGCTCTCCCTGCTGCCGGAGCGGTATCAGCGGCTGGGACTGTTCCCGGCGGGGCGGCTGGACAAGGACACCGAGGGGCTGCTCCTGCTGACCAACGACGGCCCGCTGGCCCACCGGCTGCTGTCTCCCCGGCATCACGTGGACAAAAAGTACTATGTTGAGGTGGCCGGGGCGCTGGACGAGGAGGACTGCCGCCTGTTCCGGGAGGGGGTTACGCTGGCCGACGGCTATACCTGCCTGCCCGCGGAGCTGGAACTGTTGGGGACGAGCGCGGCCTACGTCACGCTCCACGAGGGAAAATACCACCAGATCAAGCGGATGCTGGCTTCCCGGGGCAAGCCGGTGACATACCTGAAGCGGGTGACCTTCGGGCCGCTGAAGCTGGACGAAAACCTTGAAATTGGCTGTTGGAGGCTACTAACTGACGAGGAAAAAGCTGAGCTTTTCCGTCAATGAGCCGAAAGTTCTGGCATTATAAACATAAATAAATAAAAAAAACTATTGAATTCGGCAAGAGAACCCGGTATAATAAGAGCCATAGATTTTGCGGGGCGGAAAGAGCGTCCGCGACCCGCTGTGAAAGGGGAACTACGTTATGTCCAGCCGGATCTTCCAGAGCATCGTGCTTCAGATGAAGGATTGTACCGACCGAGCGGTGGGCGTCATTGACGAGCAGGGAACGGTGATCGCCTGCAACGAGCTTTCCTGTATCGGAGAAAAGTGGGGTGCGGCCGCAATGGCTCTGACCGCCGAACAGGATACCATTGTCATCAGCGGTGGCTATACGTTCAAGACCCTGCCGGGTTGGAACGGCCAGTTCGACTACGCCGCCTTTGCCAAGGGCGAGGATGAGCAGGCCGCTCTGGTGTGCAATATGGCCGTCATCGCCCTCAACGGTGCCAAGGTCTACTATGAGGAGAAGCATGACAAGGCTACCTTTGTAAAAAATATCATCTGCGACAATATCCTGCTGGGGGATATCTATGTCCGCACCAAGGAGCTGCACTTTATCTCCGAGGTGCCCCGTGCGGTCATCCTGATCCGCCAGCTGGGCGTACCCGATGTGTCCGCTATCGATGTCATCAGCAGTCTCTACCCGGACAAGCAGACCGACTTTGTCCTGTCCATCAGCGAGACGGACATAGCACTGGTCAAACAGCTCAGTGAAAACGCCGACTCCCGGGAGCTGTTCCGCATCGCCCAGAACATTCAGGAGACCTTGTCCAAGGAGCTGGCGATCAAGACCGTTATCGGCATCGGAACCATCGTCAATCATGTGCGTGATCTGGCTCGGGCCTACAAGGAGGCTCAGGTGTCCATCGACGTGGGCAAGGTGTTTGAGACTGAGCAGAGCATCATCAACTATGAGAATCTGGGGCTTGGCCGTCTGATTTACCAGCTGCCCACTACCCTCTGTGAGATTTTCCTGTCTGAGGTGTTCAAGAAGAATTCCATCGACGCGCTGGATCAGGAGACGCTGTTTACCATCAACAAGTTCTTTGAGAACAACCTGAACGTGTCCGAGACCGCCCGGAAGCTCTTCGTCCACCGTAATACGCTGGTGTATCGTCTGGAGAAGATCAAGAAGATTACCGGTCTCGACCTGCGGGAGTTCGACGACGCCATCACCTTCAAGGTGGCTCTGATGGTCAAGAAATATCTGGTTTCCCGGGGCATCGAGTCCTGAGAGGATCCGAAAAGTCCAAAACAAGGCCTCCGCATGACACCGTCGTGCGGAGGCCTTTTCGTCCTCGGGCGGCTTAAAACGTCAGCCGCATCTGGTTCCAGCTCACGTTTCCGTGGGTGGATTTGGGCGAAACGCCCTCGTTTTCAAAGCCGAACTTTGCATAGTAGGGCACCAGCGGATCCTTGCATGTCAGCACCAGTCCCTTCCGGCCCTGTGCCTTTGCATCGGCGATGGCCCGTCGGAGCAGCTCGCCGGCGTGACCCTGCCGGCGGCGGTCGGGGACGGTGTTCACGCCGAAAATCATCTGCCACGCGCCGTTCTCGTCATGCATGGAGGCATCGGCGTACATTTCATCGGTGAGGTCCGGTTCGTCCGTCACAAAGCCGTCCACGAAGGCGATGAGTTCGTCTCCGTCGAACATGAGCCAGAAGTGGTTTCCGTAGTGGGCGATACGTTGGGCAAATTCCGCCCAAGTTGCGGCCTCAGCGGGCGGGAAGCATTTCGCCTCCACTGCGGCCACCCGGTCGAGGTCCTGTTCTGTCGCGGTTCTGATGTGCATGGGAATCATGGCTCCTGTCGTTTGAATTTGACAGCAGTATAGCAGAAAAAAACGGAAAAATCCACCGGGATCGGGGAGTGACTTCAAATTTTCAAATTATGGCGGAAAGTGCGCAAAAAGGGCGGTTTTGGTCACAAAAAGTTTACATAAATTTCTGGCAAATCGGAAGATACGGGGGCGTATTTTGTTGACAGGTCACAAAAGGACCGATATAATGTAACTAATCGTGCAAAGCCGCGATTGTTCCAGTAACTTACAAGCGAGGGCTTGCTTTATGATAAGATTGATTGACGTTCACAAGGAATACGGCAACGGTACCGAGGCCCTGAAGGGCATGAGCCTGCGCATCGAGGACGGGGAATTCGTCTTCCTGGTTGGGCCGTCAGGCTCCGGAAAGTCCACCATCATCAAGCTGCTGACTGCGGAGATCCGTGCCACCTCCGGCCGGGTGATGGTCAACGGCTACAACCTCAATAACATCCGGAACTGGCAGATTCCCCACATGCGCAGGACGCTGGGAGTCATCTTTCAGGACTTCCGGCTCATTGACAAAAAAACAGTGCGGCAGAATCTGGAATTCGCCATGCGGGTCATCGGCGCATCCGGCCGGGAAATGCGCAAGCGCATCCCCTATGTGCTGGAGCTGGTGGATCTGAAGGACAAGCTGGACGCCCACCCCGATGAGCTGTCCGGCGGCGAGCAGCAGCGGGTGGCCATTGCCCGGGCGCTCATCAACAACCCCCAGATGATCATCGCAGACGAGCCAACCGGCAATCTGGACCCCCAGCGGTCACTGGAGATCATGACTCTGCTGGAACGCATCAACTCCATGGGTACCACCATGCTGGTGGTCACCCACGAGAAGGAACTGGTCAACCGCTTCTCTAAGCGGGTCATTGCCATTGAGGACGGACTAATGATCAGCGACGGTCAGGGGGGCTATTACAAGCAATGAGGAAACAGATCAATCTGGGGTATTTCGCGGCGGAGGGCGCCCGGAGCATCATCTCCCACGGGCTGATGTCCTTTGCTGCCGTGTGTATGGTCGTGGCCTGTCTTATCATCATGGGCTCCTTCTCTCTGGTGGCCCTCAACGCGGACAAGATGCTGGGCCAGCTGGAGAGCGAAAACGAATTTCTTGCCTACATCGAGGAGAGCTATACCGACGAACAGATTGCGGCGTTGAAGGAAAAAATTGAGGCCGTCCCCAACGTGAGCAAGGTGACCTTCATCTCCAAGGAGGAGGCCAAGGCGACTTATCTTCAGGGTCGGGAGGATGACGGGCTGTACGCATCTCTTCCGGACGAGGTGTTCCGGGATCGATTCTCCATCCATGTGACCGACCTGACGCAGTTTTCTCAGACGGTGGATGCAGTGACGAAGCTGGACGGCGTGGCCAACTACCGGGCGGAGTCAGAGATTGCAGACGGCTTCGTGATGGTGCGCAACGTGGCCTCCGCACTGGCTACCATCCTGGTGGTCATTCTGGTGGTCATCTCGCTTTTCATCATTGCCAATACCATCAAGCTGGCTACCTTCCCCCGCCGGGAGGAGATCGCCAT
>CAYNEH010000152.1:0-4192 GCA_964396195.1 uncultured Oscillospiraceae bacterium | reverse complement strand
CGCCGGGCGATGTCCACCCGGCCCTGCGCCGTCTGGGGGATGCCGTCCTCATCCAGCGCAAGGCCCACCACCGCCGCGCCGTATTTCTTTACGATGGGCAGAACCTTTGCCTGTACCTCGGGGCTGCCGTTGACGGAGTTTACCGCCGCCTTGCCGTTATAGACCCGCAGGCCTGCCTCCAGCGCGGCGGGGTTGGACGAGTCCAGCTGAAGGGGTACGTCCAGCACACTCTGGAGCTTCTTCACCACCAGCGGCAGCATGGTCACCTCGTCTACACCGGGATAGCCCACGTTTACGTCCAGAATGTCCGCCCCGGCGTCCACCTCCTGAATGCCCACGTCCAGAATGTAGTCCAGATCCTGCTCCAGCAGGGCCTGCTGAAAGCGCTTCTTGCCGGTGGGGTTGATGCGCTCGCCGATGGTGCGCACGCCGGAGATGGTCAGCGGCACCGTGGGTGTGCAGAGGAACGCGGTCTCGTGATAGGTTCGGGGGGCGGGGGACTTTCCGGTCAGCACTTCCCGCACCCGGCGGATGTACTCCGGCGTGGTGCCGCAGCAGCCGCCGAAAATGGTGACGCCCGCCTCCCAGCAGGGGAGCAGCGCCTGAGCGAATTCCTCCGGCCCCATGTCATAGTGGCCGTCCACCGGGTCGGGCAGGCCCGCGTTGGGCTTGGCGATGACCGGCAGGCGTGTATTTTCGCACAGCTCCCGCAACAGCGGGGCCAGAAGGTCCGGCCCCATGGAGCAGTTCAGGCCGATGGCGTCCGCCCCCAGCCCCTCCAGCGTCCGGGCCATGGAGGGCACGGTGCAGCCGGTGAACGTCCGGCCCCGGGCTTCGAAAGACATGGTGACGAAGGCGGGCAGGCTGGTGTGCTCCTTTACCGCCAGCAGGGCGGCCTTGGCCTCATAGAGGTCGGTCATGGTCTCGATGACCGCCAGATCCGCTCCGGCCCGGGCACCCGCCTCCGCCATTTCCCGGAAGAGGTCGTAGGCGCTCTCAAAGGGGAGGGTGCCCATTGGCTCCAGCAGCTCGCCCAGCGGGCCGATGTCCAGCGCCACAAGCACCCCGGTGCCCTCGGCGGCCTCTTTGGCGACGCGGACGGCGGCGGCAATGACCTCGTCCACGCCGTGGCCGGTGCGGGCCAGTTTGTGGCCGTTAGCGCCGAAGGTGTTGGCGTAGATGATCTGGCTGCCCGCTTCGATGTATTCCCGATAGATCTGCCGCAGCAGCTCCGGCTGGGTCAGGTTGAGCAGCTCCGGCTGCCCGCCGGCGGGCAGACCCCGCTGCTGCAGGACGGTGCCCATAGCTCCGTCCAGAAAAAGCAGATGGTCAAAATCAAGAGATCTCACAGGTGTTTCCTCCTTTGCGCAGTTGACAGGTTCTGTTTAATGCGCAGTATCGGCAGCCCCGTACCCGGGCCATCTGAGGCCGGTCGGATACGCCGATGACGGCGGTGACGGATTTGCAGGGGTTCATCAGCAGACTGTCGGTGACGCACACGCCCAGCGTCCGCTGCACGTCCAGCGCGGCGCACAGGCCGGTTTGAAGCTCCAGCGGCAGGTCGCCGTAACCGGGGCTGAACCGGTCAGTGAGAAACGCGCCGGGCAGCCGGGCGGCAATTTCCTGCTCGGCGGCGTCGCAGCCTGCCTCCACCCATGCGTTTCCGCAGGCGTCGGTGAGCAGGGCCCGGGCCATATCCCGAACCTGGAGGGTTCGAAGCCGTGCGTCGAAGGCCGCCCCCAGCGTGCAGCACAGCAGTGCCGCCCGGCCGCACTGGGCCAGCATGAGCTTCGCCGTCCGCCCGGGCAGGAGCAGCTCCGCCTCCGGCAGGTATTCGCCCTCCGGCCGGTGCTCCACGGAGCACAGCCGCCAGCGCCAGCGGGGTCGGAATCCGGACATGACCTCGTGTGCCGCGGACTCCATCTCCCGCCGCAGTTCCTCCGGCGGCGGGGAAGGCACCCCGGCGTACCGCAGTGCTTCCTCGATGTCGATGGTCATGGGGCTTTCCCTCCCTTCGGCGGCGATTTTTCTATAATCATACCTGTTTTGTTGGAAAATGTACAGGGGCGGCGGGGAAAAATCCCGACAATCTGTAAAGTCCTGCAGAATTGACAAAAACCTATGGGGCTGGTATCATGTTCTGCGGTATTTATACAAAGGAAGTGCTCTGTGTGGAAAAAAAGAAATTTAACTGGAAACCGCTGATCGCGGTCATCGTGTTCGTGGTGCTGGCCGCGGTCATGGTGCTGGTGTGGCGGGGCACCCGTCCCTCCACGGTGGAGGGCAGCAAGACCATTTACGTGGAGGTTGTCCACAAGGATGGCTCCGTGGCCGACTTCACCTATCAGACCGACAAGGAATATCTGGGCGAGGCCCTGCTGGAGGAGGGGCTGATTGCAGGCTCCGAGAGTGAGTTCGGCCTGTATGTGGAGACGGTGGACGGCGAAACCGCCAGCTATGATGCCGACCAGAGCTACTGGTGGCTCACCTGCAACGGCGAGGACTCCCAGACCGGCGCGGATCAGGTAGTTCTGGCAGATGGGGATCATTTTGTCTGGACGTACACCGTCGGCTGAGCCCCGCCGGCCTCTCTCCGTCCGGGAGATGGCTGTGCTCAGTCTGCTGGGGGCACTGACCTTCAGCGCCAAGATGGTCATGGCCCAACTGCCCAATATCGAGCCGGTGTCCCTTATGGTCATGCTGCTGGCCGTCACCTACGGCTGGCGGGGGCTGTACGCCGTGGCCATCTATGTGGGGCTGGAATTCGCCGTCTGGGGGCTGGGGCTGTGGTCGTTCTGCTACCTGTACGTGTGGCTTATCCTGTTCGCGCTGGCGCTGGCCTTCCGACGGATGACCTCTCCCTTCGGCTGGGCGGCGCTGTCCGGGCTGTTCGGCCTGACCTTCGGGGCGCTGTGCGCCATCGTCTACTGGATTGCCGGGGGATGGGGCGCGGCGGTATCCTGGTGGCTGGCGGGCATTCCCTTTGACCTTATCCACGGCGGAGGGAACTTCGCCATCGCCCTTGTGCTTTTCAATCCCATGCGCCGCCTGCTGGCCCGGCTGGACCGGGGCCGCGCGTGAAAAAAGATCCCGTATCTGTGTCAGCAGATACGGGATTTTTTTTACTTACTGTTTGGCCGGAGCGAAGGTGACCAGCTCCCGCCGGGCGAACTGCCGGAAGAACAGCGCGCCTGCGATGGAGGTCACAAGCTCCGTGATGGGGAAGGTGAGCCAGAAGGTGTGCAGCCCGAAGCGGGAAAAGAGAAAGCCCAGCGGCACGAACAGCACCACCGTCCGCAGGACAGTGAGCAGAGAGCTTTTCAGGGCATAGCCCACCGCCTGAAAGAACACCGGGAAGATGAGGGACGTGACCATAGGGATGAAGCTGATGCCGATGATGTGGAAGCCATAGCTGCCGATGGCGATGACGTCGGGGTCGGAGGAGAACACCCGGAGCATTGGCCCGGGGATGAGTTCGAAACACAGCGTGCCGATGAGCATGAGGGCCATGCCGTACAGGACGGACACCCACAGCGTCTGCTTGCAGCGCTCAGGCTTTCCGGCGGCGTAGTTGAAGCTCACTACCGGGACGATGCAGGTCTGGAGCGCACCCAGCGGGATGAAGAAGAACGTCTGCCACTTGTAGTACAGCCCCAGCGCGGTGACGGCCTGATCGGAAAAGCCGGACAGGATAAGGTTAAGCCCCAGAATGTAGAAGGTGTACGCCGACTGCATCAGGATGTTGGGTACGCCCAGCCGATAAGTCAGCTTCACCAGCTTGGGATACCGGTTCAGGGCGGGGGAGGGGCGGTAGCCGCCGGGCATGACAATGAGGGCGGCGGCAATCTGCCCCAGCACGGGGGCCACGGCCGCCCCGGCGATGCCCATGGCGGGGAAGGGGCCGATGCCGAAGATGAGCAGGGGGTCGAAGATGATGTTGATGACCGCACCGATGATCTGGGCGAACATGGGCGTTTTCATGTTGCCGTTGGCCTGCAGGACCTTGGTCCAGATACTCTCGGTGAACAGACCCACGCTGAACAGGCAGACGATCCGGCCGTAGATGGTGACTTCCCGGATAACCTCCTCCGAGCTGGTGGACATCCGGGCGTAGGCGGGCATGATGGCCCAGCACACCGCCGCGAAGAGCACCCACATGACCAGCGCCAGCGGAAGGCCGATGCCAGCCGTC
>CAYNEH010000151.1:0-4209 GCA_964396195.1 uncultured Oscillospiraceae bacterium | reverse complement strand
TTCTCATCCACGTCGATCTTTTCCGCCGCCGGAACCTTGGGCAGACCGGGCATGGCCCCAATGGGCTCGCGCCCATCGGGGACCCCGATTTGACTCAAATGGCCGGAAATGAATTCCGTCCATTTCAAGGTTTTTGCTCCGCAAAAACGCTTGTACGCCGCACCCGCGGCGGGCATGACCACGCCCGGCTCAGAACAGTCCGGTGATCACACCGTTCTCATCCACGTCGATCTTTTCCGCCGCCGGAACCTTGGGCAGACCGGGCATGGTCATGATGTCTCCGGTCTGTACCACCACAAAGCCCGCACCGGCGGACACCTTCACCTTGCTCACGGTGATGGTGAAGCCCTCGGGGCGGCCCAGCTTCGTCTGGTCATCGGACAGGGAGTACTGGGTCTTGGCCATGCACACCGGCAGGCCGCCGAAACCCATATCCTCCAGCCGCTTGAGCTCCTTGGAGGCCGTGGCGGTGTAGTTCACCCCCGCGCCGCCGTAAATGCGGCGGACGATGGTCTCAATCTTTGCCTCCAGCGGCTGATCCAGCTCGTAGGCGAAGGCAAAATGCTTCTCCTGATCGCACAGCCGAAGAACCTCTTCGGCAAGCTCCACGCCGCCTTCGCCGCCCTTGGCCCACACCTCGCTCATGGTCACGTTCACGCCCAGTTCCAGGCACTTGGAGCGGACAAGCTCCAGCTCCGCGTCCGTGTCATTGACGAAACGGTTGATGGCAACCACGCAGGGCAGGCCGTACACCTGAGTGATGTTCTCCACATGCTTGAGCAGGTTGGGAAGCCCCCGCTCCAGCGCTTCCAGATTTTCCGCGCCCAGATCGGCCTTGGCCACGCCGCCATTGTACTTCAGGGCCTTGACGGTGGCCACGATGACCACGGCGTCGGGAGTCATACCCGCGGCCCGGCACTTGATGTCGAGGAACTTTTCCGCGCCCAGGTCCGCGCCGAAGCCCGCCTCAGTGACCACGTAGTCCGCCAGCTTAAGGGCGGTATCGGTGGCAGAAACGGAGTTGCAGCCGTGGGCGATATTGGCGAAGGGGCCGCCATGGACGAAGGCCGGGGTGTTCTCCAGCGTCTGAACCAGATTCGGCTTGATGGCGTCCTTCAGAAGGGCGGCCATGGCACCCTGCGCCTTCAGGTCGGCGGCAGTGACGGGCTTGTCATCATAAGTGTAGCCCACGATGATGCGGGCCAGCCGCTCCTTCAAGTCCTTCAAGTCGGTGGCGAGGCACAGCACCGCCATGATTTCGCTGGCCACGGTGATGTCAAAGCCGTCCTCACGAGGCACACCCTGCATCCGGCCGCCCAGACCGTCCACAATATTCCGGAGTTGGCGGTCATTCATATCCACGCAGCGCCGCCATGTGATCTTCTTCACGTCGATGCCGAGGGCATTGCCCTGCTGAATGTGGTTGTCCAGCATGGCAGCCAGCAGGTTATTGGCCGCGCCGATGGCGTGGAAATCACCGGTGAAGTGCAGATTGATGTCCTCCATGGGCACCACCTGCGCGTAACCGCCGCCGGCAGCGCCGCCTTTGACGCCGAACACCGGGCCGAGGGACGGCTCCCGCAGGCAGAGGAGCACATTCTTGTCCAGACGGCGCAGGGCGTCAGCCAGGCCGACGCTGGTAGTGGTCTTGCCCTCCCCCGCCGGAGTGGGATTGATGGCGGTAACAAGGATCAGCTTGCCCTTCCGGGGCGCTTCCCGCAGCGGGGTAATGTCAATCTTGGCCTTGTAGCGGCCGTAATACTCCAGCAGGTTCTCGTCAATGCCCGCCTGCGCGGCCACCTGACCAATGGGGAGCATCTTTGCGCTCTGAGCAATTTCGATGTCAGTTTTCATGACTTTTTCTCCTTCCTGCGCCACAAATAAAAAAGGGCGCACCAAACATAGTGCGCCCAGACGGTCGGCAAAAGCGGTGTCAAAGGACGCCGGCTGTACTCCACGTGGTTCACCACTTCCGTCAGTCATACAGCGGTATGATTTTACCACACTCCCCGCCCGCCGTCAAGCCTGCTTTTTCTATACAGTGCGTATATCGGCTCTTGGTACAGAGTTTTCCCGCCGGAAAAAAAGCACGGAATTGCAGGAGCTGTAAAGATCATTTTCCTCAAAAAATTAGTTTACATAATTTTCCCCATAATTTATGATACGCAGAGTTATCCACATTTTCCACAGAGTTTTCCACACGCCGTTTATCGCTTGGTTTCAGTACGTTCCCTGATAACTTCCACATTCCTGCAATCCCGCAAGTGGTAGTTCTTTACCATGTGAAACCGCCGTTTCGTTTGACATAATAAGTGTTATCACGGTCTGCTGCGGTGCGCCGTCTCCCCCGCTCACCGGCAGGATGTGTGAAATTGTCCGGCACTCTTGGCAGGGCTGCTTTTTCGTGCTATACTTATACCATCGACCGACAAGAACCGATACGCTTTCCGGCGGCCCTGACAGACGCTGAACGGCGTCAACGCACTCGGCGGGCGGTCAAGGAAAGCAAAGCCGGCGACTAATTCAGCCCTGAAAAACCATGTCAGTCCTTGTCAGCCGAAGGAACAAAACTTAACGATTTTGCGGAGGTATTTTTATATGACTCAGGAAATCCAGCTGAAAAACGGGCAGGTTCTCGTGTCCGTCACCGGCTACGCCGGCGAGGACGATTTTTACCTGATGTACGGCATCATGCAGGAGCTGCTCTCCCCTGAGCACGCCAGCTACGGCGTGGACAGTATGTGCGTGGACGGCTCCTTCCGGAAGGACGGGCTGCTGGTTCGCATGAGCAGCGAGTGCGTCACCGACTGCTGCTGCTTCCACTACGACCCCACTGCCATGTCCCAGGAGGATGCGGCGAAGGTCCGGGGCTGGATTGAACAGATCGCGGCGGAGCTCCACGCGCGGAGCCCGCGGTAACGGCCGGAAAACGGCGGAACGTTTTGCCCCTTCTTCATAAAACCGGCAGCTGATTTCGGAGAAAATCAGACAGCTCATCGGATTTACGATGCCTGCCGGGTTTTCCCGTTTTCCGGGATCGCACCACATGGCACCATATCGGCCATAAAGCAATAACGAAATATATATTTTACAAAGTTTGGCTTGTGAAATTTACATCTTTAACCTATAATGATTATAGATACTTATAGATTGGGGTAATTATCATGACTTACAAAACTATTGTAATCGAGTATGCACCCAAAGCAAAGAAAATGGCCGCAGCCATCGAGAAAAAGGCAAATGAAATGGCGCAGACCGGCTGGGAACTGGTAACCTTCTCCGTGACCAATTCCGCCAAGGCAATCCTGGTGTTCCGCAGGCCGGAGGATACCCAATGCGAGGAAACCATTCCGGAAGGCGCCTCTCAGACGGCAGTCACGGAGGAAAACACAGCCGAGGCCGTCGGTGAGGCGGAATGAAGCAGGCAATCATTGACATTGGCTCCAACTCCATCCGCCTGACACTCTACGAAACAGAGGGACAAAGCTTCCATATTCTCTTTCGTGAAAAAATCATGGCGGGACTTGCCGGATACGTGGAGGACGGAAAGCTTAGTGCCGAGGGCATCGAGTGTGCCTGCACGGGACTTCTCACCTTTCGCAGCATTTTGCAGACACTGGAGATCGCGCGCATCAGTGTCTTCGCCACAGCATCACTGCGCAATATTTCCAACACAGAACAGGCATTGTCCGTCATCCGCGCGGCTACAGGCTATTCTGTGGAAGTCATTTCCGGTGAAGAAGAAGCACTCTTCGGATATGCGGGCGCAATGAAAGAGCTGCACCTGAGCAGCGGCGCGTTTCTGGACATCGGCGGGGCCAGCACGGAGATCGTCACGTTTGAAGAAAGTTTGCCCGTCGATTTTGCCAGCTTCTCCATCGGCTCTCTGAGCCTGTACCGCCGCTGCGTTAAGAAAATTCTGCCGGGAGAGGGCTCTCTCCGGCATTTGCGGCAGGAAATTTCGCAGACGTTCAATGTCAGCGAAGGCGCGTTGGCGCCGCGGCCGCTGATTGTTGGTGTCGGGGGCTCAGCACGTGCCGCACTCAAACTTGCACGGCACTATTATGAAATGTCGAACGGCTGCCACAGCATGACCGCCGAGCAGTTGGACGGCCTGTGCAGATTCCTTTGCAGCGGCAAAAAGGCGGCCAGCGATCTGATCCTGCGGCTGGAACCGGAGCGCATCCACACGCTGGTGCCGGGGCTGCT
>CAYNEH010000150.1:0-4220 GCA_964396195.1 uncultured Oscillospiraceae bacterium | reverse complement strand
GTGGGCGTGGTGCTGGAGCAGGCGGAGGACATCCCCGCCCCTCTGTGGCCCGCCGCGGCCGCCGGAGCGGCTGTGCTGGCACTGGCTTTGCTCCTGTCCCTCTTCTTCCTCGGGCAGGCCCGGAAGCAGACTGCCCCCAAGCGGGGCAAGATTTCCGTCCGGGTGCCGAAGAGCGGCACGTCCACGGCGCTGGGCGGCTCCCTGCGATTTGCGTTCCTCTCCGCCCGCCGGGGCGGATGGCGTTCCGCCGTGGTGCCTGCGGCGGCGCTGGTGCTGGCCCTGTTTCTGGGCATTCTGGCGGGCACGGCCCAGGGCTGGAGCCGTCAGACTGCCGCGCTGTATGAGAACACCGACATCATCGGTCAGGCAGTGAGCACCAACGGCCGCCGGAACACAGGGCTTGTGACGTCCGCCGATGCCGCCCGGACGCTGTGGAAGTCCGGGATGCTGTCCGACATCTCGGTGAGCCTCGGCTGGAACTACTGGCTGTCGGACGAGATCCCCGTTTTCTCCAGCAACAGCTTCGGCCAGGAGCGCCGGAAGGCGTGGATCGCCAGCCAGCCCAATGTGGTGGCCCTCAACTCGCTGGACGCCGCCCCGGCCTACATGAACAGCCAGACCCCGGAGGTCGAGTGGCTGGACGGCTGGGACGAGAGCTTTCTGTCCGATACGGAATACGGCCCCTTCTATCACTCCCTGTATCCCGGCTTCGGCGGCCTGTACGGTGACCCCGCTCAGACCATTCCTTGCATCGCCGGGCGGGAGTTTATGGCCGCCCACGGCCTGTCGCTGGGGGAAACCTTTACGGTGAACATCTCTTGGACCATCATGACGGAAACGCAGGAATCGGCCATCACCCTGCTGATTGTCGGCTCGGTGAACCAGACCGGCGGCGAAGCGGATCTTTACGTGCCCCTGTCCTTCTGGGGCGACCCGGCGTGGATTACCGGCGAGACGGACGTGATGGCCTCCGGCGAGCGGCCCGACCTGCTCTTCACTACCCGGGAGGAGATGGAGAAGTATTTCTACTCTCTCACCAATTTCTCCACCTGCACCTTTACCCTCAAGTCCGCCTACGAGCTGGAGCCCTTCCGGAACTATCTGGCGGACAAGGACTTCAGCCGGGTGGGAGCTATGACCAACAACCGCACGACGATCCTCCTCCGGGACCAGAGCTTTACCGAGACGGTGGGCAGTCTGGGCCGGTACATCACCTTCAGCCGCATCTTGTTCCCGGCGCTGTTCGTCATGGTGGGGCTGCTGGGCTTCATCATCTCGTGGCTCATGGTCAACGGACGGCGGATGGAATTTGCCGTCATGCGGGGGCTTGGCGCATCCCGGAGCCGGGTGTTCCTGTCCTTCTTCCTTGAACAGGGCGGGCTGTGTCTGGCGGGCTGCCTTGCCGCGGGGATCATCCTGACCTGCGCCGGTCAGGCCGCCGCCGGATGGCTGGCGGTGGCCGGGTTCCTGTGCTGTTATCTGGCGGGCTGCGCCCTGTCGGTGCTGGCCGTGGGGAAGACGCACCTGATGAGCCTTCTGTCCGAGCGGGAATAATAAAATCTCGGCCGTGCCCCGGCAAATCCGCCGGGGCACGGCCTTTTACGGAAGCATCTTCCAAATTGCTCTTGACTTTTATGGTCAAAAACTTTAAAATGGCAAAGATATATTTGCTTCATATGTGCATTTTGCCGCAAAATTCAGAATACGAGCCAAAGATCCGCGCAGTTTTTTTCGCGGATCTTTTTTGACTGAACGGAGGAAACCATGAAGCACAAGAAAAACACCAAGAGCTTTGCCAGCCGCTGGGGCTTTATTCTGGCGTCCGTCGGGTCTGCCGTGGGAATGGCCAACGTCTGGGGCTTCCCCAGCAAGCTGGGCAGCAACGGCGGCGGGGCCTTTCTGCTGATCTACCTGTTGTTCGTCTTCATCTTCAGTTACGTGGGCCTTCCGGCGGAGTTCGCTATGGGCCGCCGAGCCGCCACCGGTACGCTTGGGGCCTACGAAAATGCATGGGCCACCCGGGGCAAAACGCCGGGCAAGATCGGCGGCCTGCTGGGCTGGCTGCCGCTGGCCGGCTCCCTGTGCATCGCGTTGGGCTACGCCGTCATCGTGACCTATATCCTCAAGGCGCTGGCGGACTCTCTGCTGGGCACTCTGCTCACCGCAGACACTGCGACATGGTTCGCCTCCTTCTCCGCCCAGCCCTATTCCGTCATTCCCTATCACGTCATCGTGGTAGTGGGCACGCTGCTCACCCTCTATCTGGGCGCACACAGCATCGAGCGCACCAACAAAATTATGATGCCTCTGTTTTTCATCATCTTTGTTGTGCTGGCGGTGCGTGTGGTCTTTCTGCCCGGCGTGGCGGAGGGCTACCGCTTCATGTTTACTCCCCGGTGGGAGGCGCTGAAAGACCCCATGATCTGGATCTGGGCCATGGGTCAGGCGTTTTTCTCCCTGTCCGTCACCGGCAGCGGCATGATTGTCTACGGCGCATACCTGTCCAAGGATGAGGACGTGGTGAGTGCATCCCAGTATACCGCATTTTTCGACACTGTTGCCGCCGTAGTGGCCGCGCTGGTCATCATCCCCGCCTGCTTCTCCTATGGGCAGGATGTGGGTGCGGGCCCCAGCCTGCTGTTCGTCACCCTGCCCGCCATTCTGCAGGACATCCCGCTGGGCCGTCTGTTCGCCGTCATCCTGTATCTGGCCATGATTTTTGCCGGGGTCAGTTCTTTGCAGAACATGTTCGAGGCGGTGGCCGAGTCCATGCTCCACAAGTTTCCGAAGCTCAACCGCACGGCAGTGCTGTGCATTCTGGGCGTACTCTGTCTGGGTATCGGCATTTTTATGGAACCCATCGAAAAATGGGGTTCGTGGATGGATCTGGTATCCATCTACATCATCCCCATCGGCGCGACGCTTGGGGCGGTGTCCTGGTTCTACGTGATGAAAAAAGACGCATTGCTCTCCGCCGTCAACACCGGCAGCAGGAAAAAACGCGGTACGCTGTGGTACAGCGTGGGCCGGTATGTCTACGTGCCGCTGGCCGTGATTTTGTGTTGCGTGGCGCTGTTCATGCACGTGGCGTTCTGAACATCCCGACAAAAGGCCTTGCGCCGATTTGAACCGTTTTCTGTCAGGAGATCAATGGGAAATAATTGAGACAGCACCGCACAGAAAGTGCAGAGACTTAAAATGTTCTCAAGCAAACAGTTCGTGAGGAATCCCAGCCATTTGACGCGGTTGGGATTCCTTCGTGCCCTCAAATTTCAATTGTGCGGCGCTGCCTTGAATAAAACATCGGCATTTTGCATTGATATAATTATTATGTGGAGGTTTTTGAGATGAAATATGAAACCAGAGAAGCCTTTGAGCAGGCAAATATGTTCGGAACCGGCGCGCCTAACGTCAACTATGCACAGTACTTTATCAGGGATTCCTTCCTGAATCCCCTCACCGATCCCAAGGGCGGCCTGTTTGCCGCGAACGTCACCTTCGAGCCGGGCTGCCGCAACAACTGGCACATCCATCACGCCGCCAGCGGCGGCGGTCAGCTGCTGCTGTGCACCGCCGGCGAGGGCTGGTATCAGGAGGAGGGCAAGGAGGCCGTCAGCCTTCACGAGGGCAGCGTGGTGATGATCCCCGCCAATGTCAAGCACTGGCACGGGGCCAAGAAGGACAGCTGGTTCTCCCACATCGCCGTGGAGGTTCCCGGCGAGGACTGCTCCAACGAGTGGTGCGAACCGGTGACGGACGAAGAATACGGAAAACTGTAAGGAATAATTGACCTATCGGGATTTATATGCCGGGAAACGGCATCAGGATTCCAAAGCTGGAGCCGGGCATGCAGTTCATCGCCGCCGTAAAAACAGCATAATAACGCAGAAGGAGCGCCCCGGACAAGTCCGGGGCGCTTCTCTTTTGCACGGAGAAAGGCGGCTTCAGCCGCGCTCCTTCCGGGTGATGACCCGGTAGGCGATGAGACAGATGATTACCGACGTCAGCGACCCCGCCGCAGTGGCAAGGCCCATGGGGAACAGGGTGTCCGCGAATAGCCTGGATGTCAGGTGCACCCCGGGGATGCGCACCAGCACGATGGCGGTGATGTTGTGGAGAAAGGACAGCTCCGACCGGCCGCAGGCGCAGAAATAGCCGCTGAAGCTAAAGTGGATCCCGGCGAATACGCAGTCCCACACGGAGCCCCGCATGTACTGCCC
>CAYNEH010000149.1:0-4222 GCA_964396195.1 uncultured Oscillospiraceae bacterium | reverse complement strand
CCAGACGCTGGGCGATCTTGTAGCCGATGTTGCCGGCGTTGATGTCGGGGAAGATAAAGGTGTTGGCGTAGCCGGCCACCTTGGAGCCGGGGAACTTCAGCTGGCCCACGGTGGGGGACACGGCGGCGTCGAACTGCATCTCGCCGTCCACGGGGAAGTCGGGGTTCAGGGCCTTGACCTTCTCGCAGGCGTTGCGGACCTTGTCCACGTCCTCGCCCTTGCCGGAGCCCTTGGTGGAGTAGCTCAGGAAGGCGACCTTCGGATCCACGCCGAAGGTGCGGGCGCACTTGGCGCACTCCATGGCGATTTCCACCAGCTCATCCTCGTTGGGCTTGATGTTGATGGCGCAGTCGCCCATGGCCAGCACCTCGTTCTCGCCGGAGGCGGAGGGACGGACCAGAATGAAGCAGGAGGAGACGATGTTGTTGCCCGGCTTGGTCTTGACCAGCTGCAGGGCGGGACGGACGGTGTCGGCGGTGGAGTAGGTGGCGCCGCCCAGCAGGCAGTCGGCCACGCCCATCTTCACCAGCATGGTGCCGAAGTAGTTGCCCTTCTGGAGCATCTCGCGGCACTGCTCGGCGGTCATCTTGCCCTTGCGCAGCTCCACCATGGTGTTGACCATCTCGTCCATGCGGTCGTAGTTGGCGGGGTCGATAATCTCGGCGCCGGCGATATTAAAGCCGCCCTTCTCGGCAGCGGCCTTGACCTCGTCCACGTTGCCCACGAGCACGGGGGTCAGGAAGTTGCCGGACAGCAGGCGGGCGGAAGCCTCCAGAATGCGGGCGTCGGTGCCCTCGGTGAAGACGATCCGCTTGGGGTCGGCCTTCAGCTTTTCAATCAGTTTACCAAACATATGAACTTACCTCCGGTATTATAGTGTGCGGCTTATCTGTCCATAAATGTAGCACGAACCGCCGTCGTTTTCAACCCTTCGGCAGCAGAATTTGGCGAAAAATCAGTGGAAACCGACCTTTACATTCCGTATAATACCCGGTATAATATAACCCGCTGTCATTCTGAAAAGTAGGTGATCCTGTGAACTCCGATTTTTCCCGAACTCTGTCCCTCCTCCGTCAGGAGCGCGGCCTGTCCCAGCGGCAGGTGGCCAAGGAGCTGGGCATCTCCCAGGCGCTGCTGTCCCACTATGAGAACGGCATCCGGGAGCCGGGTCTGTCCTTCGTTGTGAAGGCCTGTGATTTTTATAACGTGTCCGCCGACTTCCTTCTGGGGCGCAGCCTCAGCCGGGACGGCACCACCATTCTGGACGCCGACACCCTGTACGACGCGTCCACCGAGCGGGACAACGTCCTGCGGGGCTCCGTGCTGGCCACCCTGTCCAAAAAGCTGCTGGTCAACTCCGTGGGCGTGCTCTTCGACCTGCTCAGCAAGCTCAACGACAAGCGGGCCATCAAGGCGGCGGCCAACTATCTGTCCGTGGCGATATACCAGATGTACCGGGACCTGTACCGGTTTAACCCGGAGCATAACGACGACTTCTTCTCCGTGCCGGATCAGCAGTTTGTGGCCGGCCTGCCCCGGGTGGACATGATCCTGTCCGAAACGGAGTACGTGGACGCCCTGGCCACAGCCGGAAAGGACGCCAAATTCCCGTCCATGTCCCACCTGGCCATGACGGAGAACTACCCCGGCACCTATCAGTCGCTGCTCCAGATCATCCACTCCTGCGGGGAGCGGATGAACGCCCAGATAAAGCAGCACCGGAGCGCCGTCAAATGAGCGTAACCTCCTATCTCTTCCTGCTGGCGTACCTGCCGGCGGTGCTCATCGGCTGGCGGCTGCTGGGCCGTCTGGGCGGCTGCGCCGCCCGGGTCTGGCTGCTGGCGGCGGGGGTGCTGTTCTGCGGCTGGTCGGCGCCGTGGTCGCTGGTCATTCTGGCGGCGGAGGGGGCGGCCACCTACTGCCTCGGCCTGGCCATGGAGCGGCCGGGCGCCCGGAAAAAGCTCCTGCTCTGGCTGGGTGCGGGCCTTGTGCTGGCGGTGCTGCTCCTGTTCAAATATACCGGCTTCTTCCTCGCCCGCTGGACAACCGGCCTTCCCGGCTGGCTTGTGCCGCTGGGGCTGAGCTTTGTGAGCTTTCAGCAGATATTCTGGCTGCGGGACCGGTATTACGGCGACGTGGAAGCGGTGTCCCCGCTGGACTACGCCTGCTGCCTGACGTTTTTCGTCACCGCCACCTGCGGCCCCATCACCCGGGTGGGGGAACTGGCCCCTCAGCTCCGGTCGCCCCGGCCCTTCTGCTGGGAGGAGCTGGCCTCCGGGCTGTACTGCTTCGCCCTCGGCCTTGGGAAAAAGGTGCTGCTGGCCGGGATGTTCGCCAACGGGGCCGACTACGGCTTTGCCCGGGCGGGCACATTGTCGTCGGCGGACGCGGTGCTGGTCATGCTGTGCTACACCCTCCAGATCTACTTTGACTTCTCCGGCTACTGCGACATGGCGTGGGGCATGGGCCGGATGATGGGGGTGGAGCTGCCGGTGAACTTCGACAGCCCCTACCGTGCGGTGTCCGTTCAGGATTTCTGGGCCAGGTGGCACATCACCCTGTCCCGGTTTTTCCGGAGCACCGTCTACATTCCCCTCGGCGGCAACCGCCGCGGCATGGCGGCCACCTGCCGGAATATCATGATTGTGTTCCTGCTGTCCGGCTTCTGGCACGGGGCGGGCTGGGGCTTTCTCATCTGGGGCGGCCTTCACGGCGCGGCCATGGTGCTCCAGCGGCTGTGCCGGGGGAAGGTCTCCCTGCCCCGGTGGCTGGGCTGGCTGCTGACCTTTATTTTCGTCAATATCGCGTGGGTATTCTTCCGGGCGGACACGCTGGGGCAGGCGCTGGCCCTGCTGGGCGACGTGTTCACCGGCGGCCTTGCCATGCCGGCGGCCGAGCTTGCCTCCGCCCTGCCGCTGGACGCCATGTGGCAGGTGCTGTACGCCCTTCAGGCGCTGGTCAAGCCCGGCGGCCGTGCCTTCGCCTACTGGGCGCCGCTGATGCTCTTCCCGCTGGCCATGGCGCTGCTGGCCCTCCCCAACCCGGTGCGGCAGGGGGAGCGGTTTAAGCCCGGCGTACGGACGGCCCTGCTGGCCGCGGGGTGCATCGCCCTGTCCGTCCTGTTCCTGTCCGGGGTGGACACCTTCATCTATGCGAATTTCTGAGGAGGAGCCATGAACGCAAAACGATTTTTTGCCGTCGTGCTGGCGGCCGCGGCCGTTGTGCTGGGCGTGACGGCGGCCTTCGTGGCGTGGACGGACCCGCTGATGCGGGGCGGCCTTGCCGACGGGGAGACGGCCCTCTTCATCAACCAGCGGTACGAGGAGGCGGGACTGATCCGCAGTCAGGACTACTCCGCCGTGGTCATGGGCACCTCGCTGGTGGCCAACTACCGTGCGTCGTGGTTCACCGAGGGACTGGGGGAAAAGACGCTGAAAATCACCTTCCCCGACGGCTGGATCAGCGAGTTTGACACCGCGCTGGACCTTGCCTTCAGCACCCACCCGGACCTCGACAAGGTGTTTTTCGGGCTGGACCCCAACATCCTTGTCCGCTCGGACAGCGAGCGGACGGTGGAGCTGCCGAAATACCTCTACAACAGCAACCCGCTGGACGACGTGGAGTTCTACCTCAACGCGGACAGCATCGTGCTGGCGGTCAAGACGCTGACGGCACGGGCCAACGGCACGGGCACCGATCTGGACAGCGCCTACCTCCTTCAGTCGGATTTTTCCAAAAAGGACGCCATTTTCGGCTATCCCCGGCCGGAGGTCAGCGACACCGTCCTGCCTGAGGACGCCTTCCGGGCGGCCTGCGACGAGAATCTCGCCGTGGTGAAAAGCTGGCTGGAGGAGCACCCGGACACGGAGTTCACCATCTGGTTCCCGCCGTACAGCATCCTCTACTGGGACAAAATGACCCGGGAGGGCCGGGCGGACGCCATTATCTGGGCGGTGGAGTACGCCACGGAGCAGCTGCTGCAGTACGACAACGTAAAGGTTCACTGCTTCCTCATCGACTACAATACCATCCTGACGCTGTCCCAGTACGCCGACCACGTCCACGCGTCCACCGTGGTGACGGAGCGGATGACCCAGTACCTGCTGGAGGGAAAATTCCGCTTCACCGAGGAAAATTATCAATTAAGACTGGACGAACTGCGGGAGTTTGTGGCAAACTATGATTATGATAAGGTGTTTGAGTCGCTGTGGTAATCTCGTCG
>CAYNEH010000148.1:0-4237 GCA_964396195.1 uncultured Oscillospiraceae bacterium | reverse complement strand
GCTGGAGCGCTGAGAGCATCAAAACGGACGGAGCGGGATTTTTCGCTCCGTCCGTTTTCCTTCCCCCGTCCCGGCATTGACCTTGCGGCCCTTTTCCGATATAATAGCTCTACTTAATGTGTAATCGGAGGAATCAACAATGAGAGAGATCATGCTGCTCAAGCATGGCGAGATGGTCCTCAAGGGCCTCAACCGCCGGGGCTTTGAGGAAAAGCTCATGGGCAACGCCAAGCGGCGGCTGAAAAAATACGGCTCCTTCCGGGTCTACACCCGCCAGTCCGCCACCTACGTGGAGCCGCTGAGCGAGGACTGCGACTTCGAGGGCGCGTGGGAGTCCATGCAGAAGCTCTTCGGCGTGGTGGGCCTGAGCCGTGCCCGGGCCTGTGCCAAGGACAAGGACGCCATCACCGCCTGCGCCAAGGAATATCTTGGGGACAAGCTCCGCGCGGCGAAGAGCTTCAAGGTGGAGTCCAAGCGGGCGGACAAGTCCTTCCCCATGACCAGCATCCAGCTGTCCCAGTATGTGGGCGGCGAGCTGCACGACGCCTTCCCCCACCTGACGGTGGACGTTCACAATCCGGAACTCACCGTCCATGTGGAGGTCCGGGACTACGAGGCCTTTGTCCATGCCGACCCGGAGCCCGGCGCCGGCGGCCTGCCGGTGGGTATGGGCGGCCGGGCGCTGTCCCTGCTGTCCGGCGGCATCGACTCCCCGGTGGCATCGTGGATGATTGCCAAGCGGGGCGTGGTGGTGGACATGATCCACTATTACTCCTACCCCTACACCTCGCCGGAGGCCAAGGAGAAGGTGCTTGATCTGGCCCGGCTGCTGGTGCCCTACACCGGAAAAACCTGCGTCCACGTGGTGCCCTTCACCAAAATTCAGGAGGAGCTGCGCCGCTCCTGCCCCGAGGAGCTGTTCACCATCCTCATGCGCCGCTTTATGATGCGCATCGCCTGCGCCGTGGCGGAGAAAAACGGTATTCAGGCGCTGGTCACCGGCGAGTCCGTGGGGCAGGTAGCCAGCCAGACGCTGGATGCCATGGCCTGCACCAACGCGGTGTGCACCGTTCCCGTCCTGCGTCCCGTGGTGGGCATGGACAAGGAAGAGATCGTCCGCATCGCCCGCCGCATCGGCACCTTCGAGACGTCCATCCTCCCCTACGAGGACTGCTGCACCGTCTTTACCCCCAAGCATCCCAAGACCAAGCCCCATCTGGAGGAGCTGGTGGAGGCGGAGAAGGCGCTGGATGTGGAAGCTCTGGTGGCCGAGGCCGTGGACGGTATCGAGCGCATCATGCTGGAGCTGTAAATTTCCTGATGCAAAAGCAAAGCACCTGCTGTCCCCACAGGACAGCGGGTGCGGGTCTTTTGACCGTTTCTGCCGGGCAGTTTTTTGCCTGAACGCAAAAAAACGGCGGAGGCCATCTGGCCTCCGCCGTTTTCAGATCCGAATTACATTACGAAGCACAGCACCAGGGTGAGAACCATAAAGACAACGGCAACCCACTTGGTCATCTTGGCCAGACGGCCGTCCAGACTCTTGGCCTTGTTCTTAGCCAGAAAAGTGTCGGAGCCGCCGCCGATGGCACCGGACAGGCCGGAGCTCTTGCCGGACTGCATGGTGACCACAACCACCAGGAAAGCAGCCAGAATAACGTAAATGATAGACAGGATCAGCTGAGGAACGGACATGGTGTTTCCATCCTTTCAAGGATTATTTTTGACTGAAATGGGCACAACAGGCCCGTACAAGTAAAAAGTATCATAGCACATTGCTGCGGGGATTGCAAGGGATTTTTAAAATTTCGGCGCCGGGCAGAAACGAGGTGAAAAATAATCTGAAGGAAGGGAAACCTTTCCTAACCTGCCATACACGCGGCGCAGCCGACGCAACGCCCGGGATCGCACCATATGTGATAGACGGCGGCAGCGTCCCCGGCAGCGCGCGGTACCCCGGGAAGGCATGGATACCCGGGAGAGCCAGTCCAGGGTTGTATCTTCCGAAAATTATGTTATGATGATAGTCAGCGGCTTCAAGACCCTGTTCTGAGAAATTCCGCACAGGCGGAGCGGCCGGTTCGCCGCTCTGCTTTTTCCTTCCCCTGACGACCGCACCCGTCTCCGGACGGCGGAAACTCCACCTGAGGTGAGCCTATGGTATTTTCCACTCCGTATTTTCTGTTCCTTTATTTACCCGTTGTACTGGTTCTATACTATATTTCCCCGCTGAAATGGCGCAATTTCGTGCTGCTGGTGGTGAATCTGATCTTTTACGGCTGGGGCGAGCCGGTCTATATTATCATCATGTTCGTCTCCATCGCAATCGACTACACCCACGGTATGCTGGTGGAGCGGGGCAAGCGAGCGGGAAATCTCCGCCTCGCCAAGGGGGCGGTGGTCTCCTCGGTGATCTGCAACCTGGCGCTGCTGTTCTTCTTCAAGTACTGGGACTTCGCGGCGGAGTCGCTGTCTCACATCGGGCTGAATATCCTGCCGAAGCTGGGGCTGTCCCTGCCCATCGGCATCTCCTTCTACACCTTCCAGACCATGAGCTACACAATTGACGTCTACCGGGGAGACGCCCGGGTGCAGAGAAACATCGTCAACTTCGGCACATTCGTCACCCTGTTTCCCCAGCTCATCGCCGGGCCGATCCTGCAATACAAGGATCTGGACGCCCAGCTGGAGCACCGGGAGCACAATACGGAGCGCTTCGCCCGGGGCGTCCAGCGCTTTGTGGTGGGCCTGTCCAAAAAGGTTCTGCTGGCCAACAATCTGGGCAAGCTGTGGGACGTGTACCTCGCCACCCCCGGCGGGGAGCTGACCACGCTGGGGGCGTGGCTGGGCATCATCGCCTTCTCCCTCCAGCTGTACTTCGACTTCTCCGGCTATTCTGACATGGCCATCGGCCTTGGCCGGATGCTGGGCTTCGAGTTTCTGGAAAACTTCAACTACCCCTATATCTCCAAGTCCGCCACCGAGTTCTGGCGGCGGTGGCACATTTCGCTGGGCAACTGGTTCCGGGAGTACCTCTATATCCCGCTGGGAGGCAACCGGGTGAAGACCGGGCGGCTCATCTTCAACCTGCTCATCGTCTGGGCGGCCACCGGCATCTGGCACGGGGCCAGCTGGAACTTTCTCATCTGGGGCCTGTACTACTTCGTGTGGCTTGTGCTGGAAAAGCTGTTTCTTGGGAAATACCTGAAAAAGGCCCCCGGCTGGCTGGGCCACCTCTACGGCCTGCTGGTGGTGGTCGTGGGCTGGGCCATTTTCGCCGTGGAGGACTTCTCCGCCATGGGGCTGTACCTCAAAGCCATGTTCGGCATGGGTGCGGGACTGTGGGACAGCGACTTCCTCTACTACCTGCGCAACTACCTGCCGGTACTCATCACGGCGGCGGTGGCGTCCACGCCGCTGGCGGCCAATCTGTGGCATAAGCTGCCGGAGCGGGTCCGCCGGGTCACTTTCCCGGTGCTGATGCTGGCCGGGCTTATCCTGTCCACCGCCTATCTGGTGGACGGCACCTATAATCCCTTCCTCTATTTCCGCTTCTAAGGGGGTGCGCGCCGTGAAAAACAAATATCCCGTGTTCATTACCGCTTTGTTCTGCCTGTTCATCTTCGGCTTCGGCGCCGCGCTCTTCCTCCTGCCCGACCGGAGCTTTTCCGAGCAGGAAAACCGCTATCTTTCCCAGTTCAAGGCTCCCACGCCGGAGACGCTGAAGTCCGGCAAATTCATGGAGGATTTTGAGGACTACGTGGTGGATCAGTTCCCCCTGCGGGACAGCTGGATCGACCTGAAGGCGTGGTCGGAGCGCCTTGCCGGCAAGGAGGAGAACAACTCCGTCTACTTCGGCACCGACGGGCAGCAGACCCTTTTCGCCCAGTTCACCGCCCCTTCGGACGAGGAGCTGGAAAAGCGGGTGGGCTACGTCAACGCGCTGGCGGACAATCTCGCCGTGCCGGTGTACTTCGCCCTCATCCCGGACAAGAGCTACGTCTGGGCGGACCGCCTGCCGGACAACGCCCCCCTCGTGGACGACGGCTCCACGCTGGATAAGGCCGCCGATCTCTGCTCCCGGCGGGTGAACTGGATCGACCTGAAAAACGCCCTGTACGGAGATGACGTATTCTACCGCACCGACCACCACTGGTCCACCTTCGGAGCCTATCAGGGCTATCTGGCGCTGGCGGACGGCATGGGGCTGGCCGATGCCGGGCTGGACGCGGAGCCG
>CAYNEH010000147.1:0-4257 GCA_964396195.1 uncultured Oscillospiraceae bacterium | reverse complement strand
GACCCCTTCCACCTTCAGGCCTACGGTGAGACCACCGTGAACTACAACCGGGACGTAGAGGTCTTCCCCGTCCTCCGGGCCATGTTCGAGACCATCACCGGCGAGAGCCCCTATCAGTCCCCCACGGACATGGGCGTGAACATGGCGGGCAACTGCATCGTGGACGATGACGCAGTCTGCGCTGCCGCCCGGCAGGAGATCATCCGCCGGTACTATACGGCCCTGTGCGACCGCCGCCGGGGCCAGGGCAGCGACGAAATTGTCTACAAGCTGGAGCTGCTGATGAAGCAGGCCGGCATCACCGAGGATCTGCGCCCCGTCATCGCCGCCGCCAACACCCGGGCGGAGGAGACCGGCGAGCCGGCCACTGCCATCCAGCTGCCCGACGGCGCCGTCATCACCGGCAAGACCTCCGACCTCATGGGTGCGGCCAGCGCCGCCCTGCTCAACGCCCTCAAGGCGCTGGCGGGCATCGACGACTCCGTTCACCTCATCTCCCGGCAGGCAATCGAGCCAATCCAGTCCGTCAAGGTTCGCCATCTGGGCAGCCACAACCCCCGGCTCCACAGCGACGAGGTGCTCATCGCCCTCGCCATCTCCGCCGCCGCCGACCCGCTGGCGGCACAGGCTCTCCGCAGTCTGGACGGGCTGCGTCACTGCGAGGCCCATTCCTCCGTCATCCTGTCCGCCGCGGACAGCAATATTTATCAGAAGCTGGGCCTGCACCTGACCTGCACCCCCCGGTACCAGACCAACCAGCTGTTCCACCGCTGAACCATCCCCCAAAAAGCAGGAGGTCTCGCCTCCTGCTTTTTGTTTTATTTTCCACCCAAAAGGCTCCCGGTTTCCCTTGACTTGAAAGGGCTCTCAGCGTAAAATAAATCAGTTAAATAATTATGACGAGACAGGGCGGACAAAGGCGTCCGCGCAAGGGTGCATGGCCTGTCCCGGCGGCGGACGAACGCAGCCCGCCGCATATGAGAGGATGGAATGAACATGGCTGTCAGCACAAAATTCATTTTTGTCACCGGCGGCGTGGTGTCCGGCCTTGGCAAGGGGATCACCGCCGCGTCTCTGGGCCGCCTGCTCAAGCAGCGGGGCCTGCGGGTCAAGGTGCAGAAGCTGGATCCCTATCTGAACGTGGATCCCGGTACCATGAGTCCCTATCAGCACGGCGAGGTGTTTGTCACCGATGACGGCGCGGAGACCGATCTGGACCTGGGCCATTACGAGCGCTTCATCGATGAGAACCTGACCTTCAACTCTTCCGTCTCCTCCGGCAAGGTTTACTGGAACGTCCTGAACCGGGAGCGAGCGGGCGACTATCTGGGCGGCACTGTCCAGATTATCCCCCACATCACCAACGAGATCAAACGCAACATCTACTCCCTTGAGGGGGAGGGCACTGACGTGGCCATCGTGGAGATTGGCGGCACCGTGGGCGACATCGAGTCCCAGCCCTTTCTGGAGGCCATCCGGCAGGTGGCCGCTGAGCGCGGGCGGCAGAACGTCATGTTCATCCACGTCTCCCTCATCGTGTCCATCCCCGGCTCCGGCGAGCTGAAGAGCAAGCCCACCCAGCACTCCGCCAAGGAGCTGCTGAGTCTCGGCATCCAGCCTGACGTCATCATGTGCCGCAGCGACGCCCCCATCCCGCAGGAGATTCTCGATAAGATTGCCCTGTTCTGCAATATTCCCGTGGACCACGCCATCCCCAACCTGACAGCGGACATCCTGTACGAGGTGCCCCTCATGCTGGAGCGGGAGGGGCTGGCCGACGTGGTGGTGAAGCGGCTGGGCCTCATCTGCCACGCTCCCGACCTCACCGAGTGGGCCACCATGGTTCATCGGGCCAAGAACGTCCGCGGCACCGTCACCATCGCGCTGGTGGGCAAGTATGTCGCCCTTCACGACGCATACCTCTCCGTCGTCGAGGCACTGACCCACGGCGGCATTGAAAACGATGTGAAGGTTCACATCCAGTGGGTGGATTCCGAGACCGTCACTGACGACAACGCCGCGGAACTTCTGAAGGACGCCCACGGCATTCTTGTGCCCGGCGGTTTCGGCAACCGGGGCATCGAGGGCAAAATTTCCGCAATCCGGTACGCCCGGGAGAACAACGTGCCCTTCCTCGGCATCTGTCTCGGCATGCAGATGGCGGTGGTGGAATTCGCCCGCCACGTGTGCGGCATGACGGACGCCCACTCCTCCGAGCTGAACCCCAACACAACACACCCTGTCATCGACCTCATGCCCGACCAGGTGGGCGTCACCGCCAAGGGCGGCACCATGCGGCTGGGCAGCTATCCCTGCCACCTCAAGGAGGGCACGCTGGCCGCCGAGGTCTACGGCACGCTGGAGATCAACGAGCGTCACCGCCACCGCTACGAGTTCAACAACGACTACCGGGAGGAGCTGACCGAGGCCGGTCTGGTGCTGTCCGGCCTGTCGCCGGACGGCCATCTGGTGGAGATGATTGAGCTGCCCGATCACCCGTGGTTTGTGGCGGGTCAGTTCCATCCGGAGCTCAAGAGCCGCCCCAACAAGGCTCATCCGCTGTTCCGGGGGCTCATCAGCGCAGCCAAGAAATACGCCGGAATGTAAGGGCAGCAACGCACCCACACCCCGGAGGATTTCCCGGATATGAGTGTGTCGAAAAACCTTGTAGAGTTTCGCCGCCGCAGCGGCGAAAGAAACAAAATCTGTTTTCTGCCGCGACATGTGCGTGGCAGAAAACACTTCTCGCCCCGCAAACGTGCGCAATGGACGCCATCGGCGGCCACTGCGTGCGCTGCAGCGGGGTGTAATCCTTCCGTCGGAAAAGGCTTTGCCTTTTTCGACGGGCTGACACCCGATGGGGTACCATCGGGTGTTTTTTTAAGGAGGGGACCGCTGTGGTCAGGGAGAACGAAGTCTATCACGTCCGCATCGACGGCTGCACCGGGGACGGCTCCGGCGTGGCCAGAATCGATGGCATGGCGGTGTTCGTCAAGGGCGCCGTCCGGGGTGAGGAGGCGGATATCTTCATCGAGCACGTAGGCCACAGCGCCGCGTGGGCTCGGGTGGAGCAGCTCACCGTCCCCTCTCCTGCCCGGCGGGAGCCGGACTGCCCCTATTACGGCCGATGCGGCGGCTGCCAGTACCGCCACATGAGCTACGCGGAAGAGCTGGAGTGCAAGCGCCTGCGGGTGGAGGATGCCCTTCGCCGCATCGGCGGCACAGACCTGTCCGTGGACATCATCCACGGCGCGGAGAGCACGGAACGCTACCGCAATAAGGTGCAGTTCCCCGCCGCTCCCCGGGCGCTGGGCTACTATCAGGGCCGCACCCATAAGGTCATCAACATCGAGGACTGCCTGCTCCAGCCGGAGGCGGACACCGCCTGCATGACTGCCGTCCGCGATTGGATGCGGACATATAAGGTCCCTGCCTACGAGGAAAAGGCCGGAAAGGGCCTTGTGCGGCACCTTTACCTGCGCACCAACCGGGCGGGGGAGGTGCTGTGCTGTCTGGTGGTCAACGGCCGGGACATCCCCCACGAAAAGGAGCTGACCGCCGCCCTGCGGGCGGCCGCGCCGGGGCTTGCGGGGCTGGTGCTGTCCGTCAACACCAGAAAGACCAACGTCATTCTCGGCACAGAGTACCGCACCCTATGGGGCCGGGACTATCTGGAGGAAACGCTGTGCGGCCACGTGTTCCGCCTGTCCGTACCATCCTTTTTCCAGATCAACCGTGCCCAGACGGAGGTACTCTACCGCCGGGCGCTGGATTTCGCGGCCCTCACCGGGACGGAAACGGTGGTGGATCTCTACTGCGGCATCGGCACCATCAGCCTGACGCTGGCAGAGCGGGCCGGGCGGGTCATCGGCGTGGAAGTGGTTCCTCAGGCCATTGAGGACGCAAAGGAGAACGCCCGCCGGAACGGCCTTGCGGACAGGACCCGCTTCGAGTGCGGCGACGCCGCCGATCTGGCTGCCCGGCTGGAGCGGGAGGGTCTGCGGCCCGATGTGGTGGTGGTGGATCCGCCCCGGAAGGGCCTAAACCCCGACGTGGTAGACACCGTGGCCGCCATGGCTCCTGAGCGGGTGGTGTACGTCTCCTGCGACCCGGCCACGCTGGCCCGGGACGTGAAGCGCTTCGAAGCGCTGGGCTATAAGGCCATCCGGGCTGAGGCCATAGATCTTTTCCCGCGGACAGCGCATGTGGAGACGGTATGTCTTTTAGTGCGGAGAAATGGTCTACATATCGACATTG
>CAYNEH010000146.1:0-4322 GCA_964396195.1 uncultured Oscillospiraceae bacterium | reverse complement strand
CGCTATGCCGCCCCTGGCCGGATGATCCTCGGCTCCGACTCACACACACTCTACGGTGCATACGGCTGTATGGCCATCGGCGAGGGCGGCCCGGAGCTTGCCCGTCAGCTGCTGTGCAAAACCTACGACATCGCCTATCCCCGGGTCATGGCCGTATTCCTCACCGGTGCTCCCCGTCCCGGCGTCGGTCCTCAGGATGTAGCGCTGGCCATCATCGCCGCCACCTTCAAGGATGGCATCGTGAAAAACTCCGTCATGGAGTTCTTTGGCCCCGGCGTGGCCAATCTGTCCATGGATTATCGCTCTGGCATCGACGTTATGACCACCGAAACTGCCTGTCTCTCCTCCGTCTGGCAAACGGATGACATGACGAAGGCCGCTCTCACCGCTCTGGGCCGCGGAGACAGCTTCAAGGCTCAGGCCCCGGTGGACGGCGCGTGCTACGACGGTGTGCTCACTGTGGAGCTGGACAAGGTGGATCCCATGATCGCCCTGCCCTTCCACCCCTCCAACGCCTACCCCATCCGGGTCTTCAAGGAAAATATGGCTGATCTGCTCCATCAGGTGGAGACTGACACCCGGGAGCAGCTGGGCATCGAGCCCCCCGCTCCCCTCACCGACAAGATCCGGGACGGCCGCTTCTACGTGGATCAGGCCGTCATCGCCGGCTGCTCCGGCGGCACGTACCAGAACCTGCGCCGGGCTGCCGACATCATCGGTACCGCGCCCATCGGCTCCAACGAATTCTGGCTGTCCTGCTATCCCGGTTCCATGCCCATCATGATGGAGCTGACCCGTCAGGGTGTCATCTCCACCCTCATGGCTGCGGGCGCATCCGTCCGTTCCTGCTTCTGCGGCCCTTGCTTCGGCGCGGGCGACGTGCCCGCCAACGGCGCGTTCTCCATCCGTCACTCTACCCGGAACTTCCCCAACCGGGAGGGCTCTAAGCCCGGCGACAGGCAGGTGTCCTACGTTGCACTGATGGATGCCCGCTCTATTGCCGCCACGGCGAAGAACGGCGGTGTCCTCACCGCCGCTACTGAGCTGGAAGACGTCCCCGCCGACCGCCCGGACGAGAACTGGGCCTACGATGACACGCCCTACAGATCCCGGGTGTACTACGGTGTGGGTAGGCCCGATTCGAAGCAGGAACTGGTCTTTGGCCCCAATATCGCCGACTGGCCGGAACAGATTGCCCTGCCGGAAGATCTGCTGCTCACTGTGGCCGCCGCCATCTATGATCCCGTTACCACTACTGACGAGCTCATCCCCTCTGGTGAGACCTCCTCCTACCGCTCCAATCCCCTGCGGCTGTCCGAATTTGCTCTGTCTCGGAAGGATCCCAACTACGTGCCCCGGGCCAAGAAGATCCTCGCCGTGGAGCAACTGCGCCGGAAAAATCCCAGCGCCCCCGAGGTGCTGGCCGCGCTGGACGGCTTTGACCCGACAAAAACCGGTCTCGGCTCGCTGGTCATGGCACTTAAGCCCGGTGATGGCTCCGCCCGGGAGCAGGCTGCCTCCTGCCAGCGCGTGCTGGGAGGCTGCGCCAACATCGCCGAGGAGTATGCCACCAAGCGCTATCGCTCCAACGTGGTCAACTGGGGTATGCTGCCCTTCATCGCCCCAGGCCTTCAGTCGTTGGCACTTCAGCCTGGCGACCGGGTGTATATCCCCGGTATACGCACCCTGCTGGAGGGAAGCAGCGAGACTCTGCAGGCGCAGGTCCTGCGTAACGGTACCTCCACGCCGGTCACCCTTTCCCTGCCCGGTCTGACCCGAGAGGAGCGGGATATTATCCTCGCCGGATGCTTAATTAACTACTACGCGAAATGATCTCTTCGCCCAAAAAGCCCGCAGCAACATCAATATGGTGCCGCTGCGGGCTTTTCTTGGATATTTGATTTCAAAAAATTTCAAGGTACAATCGAAACCTGCGGTTTGCTTTCCTCCCACGTTTCGGTTATAATAACCCAAAAATCAACTTTAACGAAAATGGGAGATATGCGCTATTTAATCAGCGCTTCCCTGGATTTTCATGCAGAAAGGAACGTTCCCTTGACTGTACGTCTTTCAATCAAAAAACTGCTCTGCCTATTTCTCGCCGCCGCGCTGGCACTGGCCTGCTGCGGCTGCGCGGCAAAGGAATCGGCAGAACATAACGGCGTCCGTGTGGTGGCATCCACTTACCCGCTGTACGCGCTGGCCAGCGCGGTGTCCGCTGGAGCGGACGGTGTGGATGTGAGCCGTCTAAACACCGGCGAGGTGAGCTGTCTCCACGACTACACCCTCACAGTGTCCGACATGCGGCGGCTGGAGCAGGCGGATCTCCTGCTGCTCAATGGCGCGGGACTGGAAGAATTTCTTGATGAGGTGGTCGATCAGCTGGATGCGGACATCATCGCCGACTGCTCCACTGTGGTCGACCTGCTGGAAAGCGACGGCGGCCACCATCATGAGGATCACGGCCACGAAGAACACAGCCATAACCACGAGCACGATCCTCACTACTGGATGGACCCCCGGAACGCCGCACAGGCTACACGCTTCATCGCAGAGCGCCTTTCAGTCACAGACCCCGAAAACGCGGAGCTGTACGCTGAAAATGCGGCGGTGGTCTCAGATGCGCTCAACGCCGCGTATGACAGCTGGCGCGGCCAGTTGGACGGCCTAAGCTGTCCCTATCTTATCACCTTTCACGACGGTTTTCAGTATTTCGCCGACGCCTTCGGGCTGGAGCTGCTCTTTGCCATGGAGGAAGAGGACGGCGCCACAGCTTCCGCACGGGATATTCTAACCGCTTCCCAGCTCGTGCGGGAATACAGTCTGCCTGCGGTCTTTACCGAGCAAAACGGCTCCGGCTCGGCGGCAAGGGCTGTCTCCGGCGAGACCGGAGTCCATGTGGACACCCTCTTCATGCTTATGGACGGCCCGGACGCTCCGGAAGGCGGCGCAGACGCGGTGCTGCGCGCCACCTATCTCGCCCTCATGGGCGAAAATATCACGACTCTGGCGGAGGTGCTGAAATGAACCCCGAACACTCCTGCGAACACCACGACTGCTGCTTCCATCACGCCAAGAACTGCCATGACGCCTGCTGCCTGCGGCTGACAGATCTGAGCGTCACGGCAGAGGACGGGCGGCAGCTGCTCCATGACGTGAATCTGCACATCCACTGCGGGGAGATCGTCTCCGTCATCGGCCCCAACGGCGCAGGCAAATCCACCCTGTTCAAAGCCATTCTGGGTCAGCAACCCTATCAAGGTACCATCCACTTCGAAACCTCCGGCGGGCACCCCGCCCGGCCCAAGGTGGGCTATGTGCCCCAGTCTCCAACCTTTGACCCCGGCGACCCGCTGACGGTGCTGGATTTGTTTGCCGCCTCCATTTCCCGGTGGCCAGTGTGCCTGCCGGTGCCGAAGGCCCTGCGCCGCCGGGTATCCGACTGTCTGGAACGGGTCCACGGCGCGAAGCTGCTGGACCGCCGGGTGGGCACTCTGTCCGGCGGTGAGCTTCAGCGGGTGCTGCTGGCCATGGCGCTGGAGCCCCTGCCTCACGTCCTCATTCTGGACGAACCGCTGTCCGGCGTGGACATTGAGGGTGCAGCCCAGCTCATGGATATGCTGGATGAACTGCGGCGGAAATTCGACCTGTCCATTCTCCTGTCCACCCACGATTTTGACTCCCTGCGCGTGTATTCCGATCAAGTCATCCTGCTCAAGGAAACGGTGCTGTACTCCGGCACCCCCACCGAGGTGCTGGGCAGTGAGGAATTCCGCCGGGTCTTTCATCTGGGCGGCCGAAAGGAGGGACAGGCATGAATCTCTGGTATTCCATTGTGGAGCTGCTGCCCTTCGAGTGGGCGGCTGAGGGCTCCATGTACTTCATGAAAAACGCGCTGCTGGCCCTGCTGGTAGTCTCTCCCCTGTTCGGCATCCTGTCCACCATGGTGGTCACCCGGCGGATGTCCTTCTTTTCCGACGCGCTGGGCCACTCCGCCTTCACCGGCGTGGCCGTGGGCGCCATCTGCGGCCTTGGGGAACCGCTGTGGGGCGCGGTGATCTTCGCCGCGCTGCTGGCACTTCTGTTTACCGCCGTCAGGCGACGGACAAGCCTTGCCAGCGACACCGTCATTGGCGTATTCTCCTCCACTGCCGTGGCGCTGGGCATTTTCATCGCCACCTTCGGCGGCGGCTCCTTCACGAAATTCAACTCCTACCTCATCGGTGACATTCTCTCCGTCACGCCGGGGAAGATCGCCGTGCTGACCGTCATCCTGTTGGGCGTGCTGGCCCTGTGGGGGCTGTTCTACAACAAGCTGATGC
>CAYNEH010000145.1:0-4360 GCA_964396195.1 uncultured Oscillospiraceae bacterium | reverse complement strand
AACAACCCCGTCCTCATCGGTGAGCCGGGCGTCGGCAAGACGGCCATCGCCGAGGGGCTGGCCCAGCGGATTGTCAAGGGCGATGTGCCCACCAGTCTGAAGGACAAGACCATTTTCTCCCTTGATATGGGCGCGCTGATCGCCGGCGCCAAGTACCGGGGCGAGTTTGAGGAGCGGCTGAAGGCCGTCCTGAACGAAGTCAAGAAGAGCGAGGGCCGCATCATCCTCTTCATCGACGAGCTGCACACCATCGTGGGCGCGGGCAAGACCGAGGGCTCCATGGACGCGGGCAACCTGCTCAAGCCCATGCTGGCCCGGGGCGAGCTGCACTGCATCGGCGCCACCACCCTCAATGAGTACCGGCAGTATATTGAGAAGGACGCCGCACTTGAGCGGCGGTTCCAGCCCGTCATGGTCAACGAGCCGTCGGTGGAGGATGCCATCGCAATCCTCCGCGGTCTGAAGGAGCGCTATGAGGTGTTCCACGGCGTCAAGATTACCGACGGCGCCATCGTGGCCGCCGCCACCCTTTCCGACCGGTACATTTCCGACCGGTTCCTGCCTGACAAGGCCATCGACCTCATCGACGAGGCCTGCGCCCTCATCCGCACCGAGATGGACTCCATGCCTACCGAGCTGGACGTCATCCAGCGGAAGATCATCCAGCACGAGATCGAGGAGGCCGCCCTCAAGAAGGAGGACGACGAGCTGTCCCGGGGCCGTCTGGCCGACATTCAGAAGGAGCTGGCCGAGCTGCGGGATGAGTTCAATGCCGGAAAAGCCAAGTGGGAGAACGAAAAGAACGCCATCGGCAAGGTGCAGAAGCTCCGTGAGGATCTGGAGGCCGCCAACGCCCAGCTGGACAAGGCCCAGCGGGAGTACGACCTTGAGAAGGCCGCCCAGCTCCAGTACGGCACCATCCCCGACCTGAAAAGGCAGCTGGAGGAGCAGGAGGGCTACGCCGCACAGTCCAAGGAGGACAATCTGCTCCGGGACAAGGTCACCGAAGAGGAGATCGCCCGGATTGTGGAGCGGTGGACCGGCATCCCCGTGGCCAAGCTGATGGAGGGTGAGCGCGAGAAGCTGCTCCATCTGGATGACATCCTGCACAAGCGTGTCGTTGGCCAGGACGAGGCCGTCCGGCTGGTGAGTGAGGCCATTCTGAGAAGCCGTGCCGGCATCGCCGACCCCAACAAGCCCATCGGCTCGTTCCTGTTCCTCGGCCCCACCGGCGTGGGCAAGACCGAGCTTGCCAAGGCGCTGGCCGAGGCCCTGTTCGACAGCGAGAAGAATCTGGTGCGGATCGACATGAGCGAATACATGGAAAAGTTCTCCGTGTCCCGGCTCATCGGCGCGCCTCCCGGATACGTGGGCTATGAGGAGGGTGGCCAGCTCACCGAGGCCGTCCGCCGTCACCCCTACTCCGTCGTGCTGTTCGACGAGGTGGAGAAGGCTCACCCCGACGTGTTCAACGTGCTCCTTCAGGTGCTGGATGACGGCCGGGTCACCGACAGTCAGGGCCGCACCGTGGACTTCAAGAACACCATTATCATCCTGACTTCCAATCTGGGCAGCCAGTTCCTGCTGGACGGCATCGGCGACGACGGCGAGATCAGCGAAGAGGCCCGCGGTCAGGTCAGCGCGCTGCTTAAGCAATCCTTCCGGCCCGAGTTCCTCAACCGGCTGGATGAGATCGTGTTCTACAAGCCCCTGACCCGGGACAACATCTACCACATCATCGACCTGCAGATGAAGAGCCTGAACGACCGTCTGACCGACAAGCGCCTGCACGTGGAGCTGACGGACGCAGCCAAGCAGCAGGTCCTCGACGCCGCCTACGACCCCATGTACGGCGCGCGTCCCCTGCGCCGCTACCTCCAGCACACCGTTGAAAATCTGGTGGGCCGCCGGATCATCGCCGGCGACGTGGCCCCCGACACCACCATTACGGTGGACGCGGAGAACGGCGAACTGGTCATCCGGTAAGCAGAATATACTACCCCCGCCGGGATTTTTCCCGGCGGGGGCTTTCACGGCTTCCGGAAAAGTTCGGCAGGCAGGGCTGAGTCTGCGGAAAATTTACGCGGACGGTTGCTTTTCCCTGCAAAAATGGTATGATATTTTTTGAATTAAAATTTGGGGGCGCGGCTGGCCGCGAACCCCGGCAAAGGACGATCAGCTATGACAAAAATCGACATTATCTCCGGCTTCCTCGGAGCCGGTAAGACCACCCTCATCAAAAAGCTGCTGGCCGAGGCCTATCCCGGCGAGAAGCTGGTGCTCATTGAAAACGAGTTCGGCGAGATCAGCATCGACGGCGGCTTTCTGAAGGAGTCCGGCGTGCAGATTTCCGAGATGTCCTCCGGCTGCATCTGCTGCTCTCTGGTGGGTGACTTCAACAAGGCTCTGCGGGAGGTGGCGGAGCAGTTCCACCCTGACCGCATCCTCATCGAGCCCTCCGGCGTGGGCAAGCTCAGCGACGTGATCGTGGCGGTGGAGAACACCGTGGCCGAGGCCCCCGAGCTGAAGCTCAACAGCTTCGTCACCGTGGCCGACGCCACCAAGGTCAAGGTATATATGAAGAACTTCGGCGAGTTCTACAACAACCAGATTGAGTCCGCCGGTACCATCATTCTCTCCCGCACCCAGAAGCTCAGTCAGGAGAAGCTGGAGGCCGCCGCGGCCATGCTCCGGGAGAAGAACCCGGACGCCGCCATCATCACCACCCCGTGGGACGAGCTGGACGGCAAGACCATCCTGACCGCTATCGAGAAGGTGTCCCTGGCGGACGAGCTGCTGGCCAAAATGCGGGCGGAGCACGAGGCGGAAGAAGCCGAGCACGAGCATGAGCACCACCATCATCATGACCATGACGAGGATGAACACGAGCACGAGCATCATCACGATCATGACGAGGATGAGCATGAGCACGAGCATCATCATCACGATCATGACGAGGACGAGGACGAGCACGAGCACCACCACCATCATGACCACGACGATGGCGAGTGCGACGATCCCGAGTGTTCCTGCCACCACCATCACCACCACGCCGACGAGGTGTTCACCTCCTGGGGCCGCGAGACGCCCAAGGCCTTCTCTCAGGCGGACATCGAGGGCATCCTGACCGCGCTGGACTCCGGCGAGTACGGCAAGATTCTCCGGGCCAAGGGCATCGTCAGCGGCACGGACGGCGCGTGGATCGAGTTCGACTACGTCCCCGAGGAGCACGAGATCCGCGCCGGCCATCCCGACTACACCGGCCGCCTGTGCGTCATCGGTGCAGAGCTCAACGAGGGCAAACTGGCCGAGCTGTTCGGCCTGTAAGCCGGAAGGGGAACGATCATGGCGGAAATTCCTGTCTATCTGGTCGCCGGGTTTCTGGACGCCGGCAAGACCGATTTTATCAACGGTGTTCTGGCCGACGGCTTCGCCCAGGAGGACAAGACGCTGCTCATCCGCTGCGAGGAGGGGGAGAACGAGTACGACCCCAAGGTGCTGACCAACGTCACGGTGGTGACGGTGGAGGATGAGGAGGATCTGAAATGCTCCCAGCTCAAGGCGTGGGAGAAGCAGTACAAACCCAAGCAGGTGCTCATCGAGTTCAACGGCATGTGGTCCATGGAAAAGCTGTACCGGGAGATCCTGCCCTCCAACTGGATCCTCTATCAGATCATGACCATCGTGGAGGGCGGCACCTTCGAGGTGTACGCCAAAAACATGGGCCAGCTGATGATGGAGAAGATTACCAATGCGGACATGATCATCTTCAACCGCTGCTCTCCGGAGGTACGGGATGCCCTGCGCCGCCGGAACCTGCGGATGGTGAACCGTCAGGCCAGCATTTACCTCGAGATGGAGGACGGCTCCAGCGAGGACTACGCCGACGAGAGCATGTGCCCCTTCGATCTGGAACAGGAGATCATCGACATCCCGGACGACGACTACGGCGTGTGGTATGTGGACGTGATGGACCATCCGGAGCGGTACAAAGGGAAAACGGTTCACATGAAGCTGGTGGCCTGCCGCTCCACCCAGTATGCCGACACCTGCTGTCCCGGCCGGTTCGCCATGGTGTGCTGCGCCAACGACGTGCAGTTTCTGGGTCTGCTGGCCCGGGGCGGCGGCATCGAGCAGTACAAGACCCGGGACTGGATCGAGGTCACGGCCCGCATGGGCATTGCCGAGCACGAAGCCTACCGCGGCGAGGGCCCGGTGATGAACATCCTGTCCGTCCGGCCCTGTGAAAAACCGAAAAACGACGTGGTGTCCTTCTGAGGGACATACGAAAAGGCCGGAGGGCAATGATATGCTCCCCCTACGGGAGACAGTGAAATAAAACACTGTTTCCATAGGGGGA
>CAYNEH010000144.1:0-4366 GCA_964396195.1 uncultured Oscillospiraceae bacterium | reverse complement strand
TTTTCTGCCGCGACATGTGCGTGGCGGAAAACACTTCTCGCCCCGCAAACGTGCATAAAAGGGGTCCCCACAAGGCTGTCGCCTTGTGGGGAGAGGAGCAGTCCTGACATCCGTGAAGTTTTCCGCTTGCGGGAAACGGAACTTGGTGTCAGGGACTGCGACGACGTGCGCTGCCGCGGGGTGCAATCCTTCCGTCGGAAAAGGCTTTGCCTTTTTCGACGGGCTGAACGGGCGGGATGATTCCCCGCCCGTTTTTTATGCCGCTTTTTATGCCTTCTCCCGGGCCGCCGCGTCCAGCTCGGACAGGTTCTGCTCCAGCCAGAGCCGCATGTCCTCCAGCCCCGTCTCGCCGGCCGGGAAGGTCGCCGTCCGCTCCGCCGTGCTCAGCTCATAGCACAGCGGTCCCGTCCACGCCTCCACAAACAGCTCCACGGCCCGGTCCTCCGCCGGGACGTCCTCCTGCCCCTCCAGCACACGGGGCGTGACGTAATAGCTGGCCCGGCCCAGACTGCCCGACCAGCAGTTCAGGTGGAGCCAGTGGCTCAGGGTTGGAATAAACAGCGCGCTCATGGCAATTCCTCCGGAAATTTCTTCGTACTCCCAGTATACCCCAACGGAGCAGAAAAGGCAACCGTTCCGCAGCTATAACCCTATGTTTATACTTTGCCGCGGAATGCATATTTTCATTTGCAATTTTTTCTCTGTATAATAAAGGCAGTAAAACAGATGAACAGGAGGAACAACCATGCTTAATTTCAACGATAAGGTCGCCGTCATCACCGGCGGCAACTCCGGCATCGGCGAAGCTGCCGCCAAGCTGTTCGCAAAGCAGGGCGCCGCCGTGGTCCTCGTGGCCCGCCGGGCAGATAAGCTGGACGCCGTGGTTTCCGAGATTACCGCCGCCGGCGGCCGGGCGCTGGCCATTCCCGCCGATGTCACCGACCCCGCCACCGCCGTCCGCGTCTGTGAGGAGACGGTGAAGCAGTTCGGCAAGATCGACATTCTGGTGAACTCCGCCGGCGAGGGCGACTATACCCGGCCCATCACCGGTGTCACCGACGAGTTCTTTGACCGGATCGTCAAGGTGGACCAGTACGCTGTGTTCTATATGTGCCGCGAGGTGCTCAAGTACATGGCCCCCGCCCACTCCGGCGTCATCATCAACATCAGTTCCGTGGGCGGCGTGTTCCACAACAGCGGCTTTGCCTACGCCGCCGCCAAGGCCGCCGTCATCGGCATGACCCGCAACATGGCCATGCAGTTCGCCGCGGAGGGCATCCGCGTCAATGCCGTCTGCCCCGGCGGCACCAAGACTCCCATGATTGAGGCCATGAACGACCCCGCCCAGATGATGGACTGTGACAAGGAGTTCGCCCGCATCACCGGCCGCCACTTCAACACCAAGCTGCCCATGTGCACCGCCGAGGAGCAGGCCAACGCCATCCTCTTCCTCGCCAGCGACGAGGCCAGCGGCATCACCGGCCAGTATCTGGTGGTGGACCACGGCGGCTGGATCTGAATCTGCCAGCACTTTTCCCTTCTGCACCGGCTCTCGCTTTTTGCGGAGCCGGTGCATTTATTTTCAGGATTGCCGCTCTCTCACCCGACGCCTGTGCTTCCCGCCCGCCACATTCATACGCTCCCATCGTTTTCAGCCGGCCCGGCCGTCCGTTTTTTGCGGCAAGGCAATCATGAGCTTGTTGCCTGACTCAGCAGATGCTATAATTAAGGCAGCACCGCACAATATCGTCTGCGGCGCTCCTGCCGAATTATGCGGTGCTGCCTTAACACTGTCAGAGATAATTCAAAGTTCGCGTCATTACAGGGGGGGACTGTTTCTATGAAGATTACTGTCAATCAGTTTGATGAATTCTGGGCGAAAAAAGGTCGTTATCTGAAGGTGCGAAATCCGGAGAAAACTCACGATAATCTTCGCCAGGAAATAGACGAATTGGGTGAGAGCGAAAAACTTGACGAACATGTACTCAGCCTAAAAAACCCCAAAAAGACGACAAGAGACATAGTTGTCAGCTTCTATGACTTTATCGGTCATCCGGACTCTCCTCTCTACGAAAAATCATTCTATGATTATCCGTTTGTGCGGCAACTTGAAATTGCAAAATACCTTCATACTCCCAGATCAATGTCCGAAATATGCGAGAATTTCAGCATGGCTGCGGGAACCGTGCGAGCAGACCTGCGGGCTTTGGAAGACGGCATCACCGTTTTGGGCTCCACTATCCGTATCCAGAAGGAGAAAAAAGGGAGAAAGTATTACTATCGTACGACCATGCATCCAATCTTTCTCCCACTAAACCTCACGGAGGTCTATGCTCTGACAGTATATTTGGAGCGGGTAATCAATAAATTGGAACGGGTAACCCAAAAAACGGATGTAAATTCCGAAATTATACGTGACATCTCCGCCAAGATAAAATCTCAGCTTTCAGACTATGCCTTCAAAAAGCTGTTCCCCGGTGAAACCAACAGCCGGACGGATAACAGTTATGTTAACGATGAGGAGCTTGCGCATCAGCGAAAAGGTATCGTTATGTATCTTATGAAAAGCGGTGAACCCTGCCGCTTCTTCTTGGAAGGGAAAGAATACAAAGGAAAAATCTGCTATCAGAATGATGAATACAGAATTCAGCTGACCGACGGCAGTATCCTGGATACAGACATAAATGAAGTCGATTTTATATCCGGCAGCCTGAATTATAAATAAAAGCGAAAAACGGCGCACCCGTTGCATAGTTTCACGGCGCATTTGGTGTTATAGTGGAATCATCAAATGAAAAGAAAGGAACGGTGCAAACGATGAGCATTACGTTAAGACGACTGGATCACAAGAATTTCAACAGAGAAGAGCTCGACGCCATGCGCGCGGAATTGGAGAGCCTTATCTCCTCGGACCTTGAAGCAGCGGACTTCGACTGGCCGACGTTAGTGAAAAGCATAGTGCAGTTTCAGGGCGAAGACGGCGGCTTCAATCTGCTGGACAGCTACAAAATCGAGAGCGACTGCTGCGTGTACTACTGCCACGAGCCGACCTACATCTGCACAGCTCTTTTGATGAAGGCATACCTGCTTGACAGCGGATGCCTGTGCGGCAAGGAAGAGAGTATCCTTCCCCGTGCCATGCACATGTGCTGCGCCAGAGGGCTTCAGGGGCACGGGTATGATGCGGCCAAGGATCTGATCAAAGCAGTAAACTACTTCCTGAAATGCGATGTCGTGCAGTTCCTTGACAGATACCCCGACATGTGCCCCGAATTCACGGCCATGTTCCGGAAAATACAGAGGGAATTTAAAGACCGTGTACGGCAGAAACTGTTCTTCGGTGACTGGGGAGAAAGCTATGAGGAGAGCATCCGGGCGATAGCCGCCGCGTTTCAGAACACAAACATCTTTGTGTATGGCACGCTGATGAAGGGACAGAGCAACCATCGTGCATTTCTCAAGGACGACAGCTTTATCGGCAGCGGCATGATAGAAGGATACGACATGTATGACCTGGGGCATTTCCCGGGCATAGTGAGCGGCACGGGCAAAGTGTACGGAGAGGTCTACTCCGTAACGCCGGAAGAACTGAAACACATTGACAGGCTCGAGGGCGAAGGTTCTCTGTACAAAAAGGAAAAAACTACCGTCCGAATGGCTGACAAATCTGAGATAAGTGCGTTTGTGTACGTGTACCTCAACAGTGTTGACGGCCGCAAACTGATCCGCGGAAGGTATGGTGAAAAAATGGTCTGGTATGTGGCTTACGGGTCTAATCTCCTGCAGGAGCGGCTGAGATACTACATTCAGGGCGGAACATACCCGGAAAACGGGAAAAATTATGATCCTTGTGACAATACGGACATGCCTGCGGAAATCCGGCAGGTCACAATACCGTATGACATGTTCTACTCCAATTACGGTATAGGGTCATGGGAGAACAGCGCCGTATGTTTTCTGGATTATACTAAGCCCGGCAAATCATACGGAAGGGCCTACCTCGTTACGGAAGAGCAGCTGAACCACATCCATAAGTGGGAAGGGCGCAGCTCCATCTGGTATCCTGAAACAATTCTGCTTGATAAAATCGAAGGATATCCGGCTTACACCTTCGGCGGAGAACCGTCAAAAAAGCACGAGCCGTTCTGCAATGTGTCTGCAGAATATCGTCTCGTGCTCTGCCGCGGGCTTCACGAAGCATATCCGGAACTTAGCGACGAGGAAATTATGAATTACCTCAGGAAATGCGGCCCTGATCCACAGAAATAATCGGCATTGTCCCTGCAGGCTCAGACAGCAGAGCGCACGCTGTACCCCCCTTCAACGAAGGGGGGTATAGCTTTTCCGGCGCAATTCTCCGGCAAAA
>CAYNEH010000143.1:0-4413 GCA_964396195.1 uncultured Oscillospiraceae bacterium | reverse complement strand
GATGAAATGGCAGCAACGGTGCAGGGCGGACAAGCGGACGTTTTGACCCTGTGGACGGCGGTTCGCCGGTATGCACTGAGACAGGTTAACCGCCGGCACAGGGCTTTTAATGGCCGGGGCGGGGGTGAGCGTCCGCGCCGATGGACAGGGTCTGAACCTCCTGCTCTGCGTGGTTCATCTGGCTGATGCGCCGGGTCATGTCAACTGCTATATGCGTTTTCTGGCCTGCGCTTACAGCTTGGCTGTGTCGATGCCCGCTTCGGCGAGGACGGCGGTAATGCTGCGGATGGCGGAGTTGGACAGTCGCCACGCATTCTGGATATCCTCACGCTTGTCCTCCTTCACGGCCTCGGTGTCCAGCATGGCATTGATGAAGCGGCGGCGGTTGGTCAGGGCGCTGTAAATATTCTTCGCCTCGTCCCGGGTGAAGTCCTTCTGACCGCTTTTGAGCTTTTCTCCGGCGGTGGCCAGAGCGGCAAGGCTTGCTTCGGTGTTGTGCAGATCGATGGGGTTGGCGGCCCGGGCTTTCAGGCGGAGAACCCGCTCCTTAAAGTCGGCCAGCGTGTCCAGCACGAAGGCAAGTTCCCCGGCGTTGAGATAGCTGTGTTCCATGATTGGTGTTCCTTTCTTGGCGCGGGCAGGTCCCCGCGGCGATTGTATTAATCTATCTTACCACATCGGGCGGATTTGGACAAGAGGGCGTTTGAAGGGCGGGTTGTGTCCGCTTTAATAATAAAGGTATGTTGCCGGAGTTATAGGTCGACTGATTGATTGATATTGACAACAAACGGAATTACGTTTACACTTTTATATGGTACAGTATGCATCTGATTGCCGCCATGCAGTTTGAGCCGTATTTCCGCTGTATGTTTTCAGTGACCGGAACGGCACGCCGCCTGTATGGGCGTCGTGTCCCCTGTGCGGTCAGAGGGGGCATGCTCCTGTTGTGTTTGGAAACAGGGGCACGGCGGGTCTGCGGACGCAGGGAGGATCGGATACGCCGGGCATCGCAGCCATCCGGAAGCATCCGGATACAGGCATGACTGTTGTGAGGACGAACAGTATGGGCGGTGGCCGGCAATTCTGCACCTGACTGTCGCGGCGGGAATACCGCGGCGGCCGCCGACGGTCAATTTCCGGAGAAGCTGGGCCGGAGAAGGGTCGGGCATGAAAACGGCTGTGCGTCCGTTATGGCTGCGCACGGTCATTTGGGAGAGTGAGAAAATGGAAGCGGAGCAGAATTATAAGGAAAAGCTGGCTCCTATCTTTGCACGGTATCAGGATGACAAAGGCAGTCTGATTGATATCATGCAGGAGGTTCAGGCAGAGTATGGGTATCTGCCGATTGATGCGATCTACGAGATCTCGGCACATACCGGGGTCTCCCCGGCGACGATTAAGGGCGTCGCAACTTTTTATTCTCAGTTCAGACTGACTCCCGTCGGGAAGTATCTGGTTACCCTGTGTCAGGGCACCGCCTGCCACGTCAACGGCTCCGAGCAGATCCGCAAGGCCCTGTGCGAGGAGCTGAAGATTCAATGCGGCGAGACGACGGAGGACGGTATGTTTACCCTGCAGAATGTGGCCTGCCTTGGCTGCTGTTCACTGTCTCCGGCCATGATGATCAACGGCAATACCTACGGATCCCTGACGCCGGACAAAGCCATCCGCATTGTCCGTGACCTGAGGAAGGGGGCGGAAGCATGATGAGGATCGTGATTGGCGAAGGCTCCTGCGGCATCGCCGCGGGCGCGAAAAAGGTGCATGAAGCGCTGGAACAGTGCGTCGGCACGAAGCATCAGGTTGGTATCACCGGATGCATCGGCATGTGCTTTCTTGAGCCTATCGTGGATCTGTACGATGGCGAGACGCTGATCCGCCGCCTGGTTCATGTCAAGCCGGAGGACGCGCAGATCATTGCCGAAGCCTGCGACACCGGTGACATGTCCAAGGTGGACGGCATCACCATCGCGGATGAGGACGCGAAGTTCCTCACTCAGCAGGAGCGCATCGTGCTGCGCAACTGCGGTATCATTGACCCTATGTCCATCGACGCCTATATGGAGAAGGACGGCTACAAGGCTCTGAAAAAGGTGCTGACCTCCATGACGCCGGAGGAGGTCATCGAGGAGATCAAAATCTCCGGTCTGGCCGGGCGCGGCGGCGCGGGCTTCCCCACGTGGTTCAAGTGGAACGCTTGCCGGAATTCTGCCGGGGACGAGAAGTATCTGATCTGCAACGCGGACGAGGGCGACCCCGGCGCGTTCATGGATCGGGCTGTCATCGAGTCTGACCCCCACGACCTGATTGAGGGCATGCTTATTGCGGCCTATGCCATCGGTGCGGCCAATATCATCGTGTACGTCCGGGCGGAGTACCCGCTGGCCATCGTCCGCCTGAAGAACGCCTTCAAGCAGGCGGAGGAGCGGGGATTGCTTGGTGACCACATTCTGGGTACGGATTTCTCCTGCAAGGCCCGCATCAAGGCCGGCGCAGGCGCCTTTGTCTGCGGCGAAGAGACCGCCCTTATCGAGTCTATGGAGGGCAAGCGCGGCATGCCGCGGCTTAAGCCTCCCTTCCCGGCTCAGTCCGGCTATCAGGGCAAGCCCTCCAATATCAACAACGTGGAGACCTTCGCCAACGTGGCGTGGATTATCAACCACGGCGGTGCGGCCTTTGCCGCCATGGGCACCGAGAACAGCAAGGGCACCAAGGTGTTTGCCCTGACCGGCAAGGTCCTCCGCGGCGGCCTGGTGGAGATTCCTATGGGCCACACCCTGCGTGAGGTCATCTTCGACATTGGCGGCGGCATCCGCAACGGCCGCAAGTTCAAGGCCGTGCAGATGGGCGGCCCCTCCGGCGGCTGCATCCCTGCCGAGCTGCTTGACACCCAGATCGACTATAAGGCCCTGTCCGCTACCGGCGCCATCATGGGCTCCGGCGGCATGGTGGTCATGGACGACAGCACCTGCATGGTTGGTATGGCCCGGTTTTTCCTTGACTTCACCGCCAAGGAGTCCTGCGGCAAGTGTGTCCAGTGTCGCATCGGCACCCGCCGTCTGCTGGAGATCTTGACCCGGATCACCAACGGCGAGGGTAAGGAGGGCGACGTGGAGCTGCTGGAGGAGCTGTGCGTGGCCGTCAAGGACGGCGCTCTGTGCGGCCTTGGCCAGACAGCCCCCAACCCGCTGCTCACCACCATCCGCTATTTCCGCAACGAGTACGACGCTCATATCCGGGAGAAGCGCTGCCCCGCCAAGGAGTGCGCTGGTCTGCTGACCTATCGGATCGACGCCGGCAAGTGTAAGGGCTGCTCTGCCTGTATGAGAAGCTGCCCTGCGGGCGCCATCAGCGGCAAGATCAAGGAGCCGTTTGTAATCGACACCGGGCGCTGCATCAGGTGCGGCCAGTGCGCTTCGACCTGCCGGTTCGGGGCTATTATCACGGAGTGAGGAGCGTGCGGACATGAGAGAGATTACATTGACCATTGATGGTATCAAGTGTGTCGGGCAGGAAGGGCAGACGATTCTTGAGGTCGCCGCCGCCGCAGGGATCAATATCCCCGCGTTCTGCCATGACGAGATTGTGAAGCCCTGCGGCGCCTGCGGCATCTGCGTGGTGGAGGCGGAGGGCAACCCCAAGCTGCTGCGCTCCTGCTCCACTATGGCTGCCGACGGGCAGGTCATCCACACCCGGTCCGAGCGCATCGACCGCGAGCGCCGGATTACGCTGGAGTTGCTGATGAGCGACCACGAAGGCGACTGCCGCGGCCCCTGCTCCCTGCGCTGCCCGGCAGAGACCGACTGCCAGGGCTATGTCAAACAGATTGCGCTGGGCAATGACCGGGAGGCCGTGCGGATTATCAAGGAGAAGATCCCCATTCCCGCATCCATCGGCCGGGTCTGCCCCCATCCCTGTGAGCTGGACTGCCGCCGCCGTCTGGTGGAGCAGCCCATCTCCATCGCGCAGCTCAAGGCATTTGCCGCCGATCAGGATATGCGCTCCGCCGACCCCTACCGGGCGGAGAAGGCCGAAGCCACCGGCAAGGCCGTGGGCATCATCGGCGGCGGCCCCGCCGGCCTGACCGCCGCGTACTATCTGGCCCTCAAGGGCCACGATGTCACCGTGGTGGATGCCATGCCCGAGATGGGCGGTATGCTGCGCTACGGTATCCCCGAGTACCGCCTGCCCAAGAAGGTGCTGGCGGCCGAGGTGGACCAGATCCGTGAGCTGGGCGTGAAGATGGAAAACAACGTGAAGCTGGGCCGCGACGTGAGCTTTGCGGACTTCCGTGCGAAATATGACGCCGTTCTGGTGGCTGCGGGCGCTTGGAAGGGCCGCGGCGTGGGCTGCACCGGCGACGATCTGGACGGCGTGTTCGACGGCATTACCTTCCTGCTTAAAGTCGGCACC
>CAYNEH010000142.1:0-4458 GCA_964396195.1 uncultured Oscillospiraceae bacterium | reverse complement strand
TCGCAGCCGACGAGATACTCGTCGATATAGTCATCCACCTGCCACCGCTCCCCCGCCGGGGTCAGGGCGTGGAGGACCCAGTAAAAAACCCGGCCCTCCGCCGTACCCAGATCCTCCGCCCGCACCATGGGCTTGTCCGCGAGGGCGGCGTATTCCTCCTTCGCCCGGGTCTCCCCTTCCCGGTAGCTTGACCACTCGCCGAAGGGGGTTATTGCCGTTCCAACGCCTACCAGCACCGCAACGGCAAGGCAGATGATGCCCAGCTTCATGGAGTTTTTCCGCTCCCGGGGAAAAATATCCCGCTCCAGCGTGAAGCCCCGGTAGACGGCGTACAGCCCCCAGCCCGCCAGCACGATCAGCAGGGACACCGGTGCGCTGGTTGGGGTGAGCAGTGTGTCCAGCACCGCGCACAGCACCAGCAGCACCCCACTAATGAGCGCCGCCGCCCGGGTGACGGCGTTGATCCACATGATCCCACGGTGGGGCGGGCGCAGGCCGTTCCGGTTCCGGACAAGGGCTGCGAAGAAATCGATGAGCTTCCACAGCGCCGTCAGCCCCCACACCGGCAGGAAAAAGAAGAGACCGGCTGTGGTCCACTTCTCGTAAAGGCTGTACCGCACTGCCTGCCAGAACCGCTCGAACCCATTGCCCCGGGAACCGCCCGCAGCCCGGATTATCAGGGCATAGAAGGCAATCCACGCCGCAATAATCAATGCAGACAGTATTGTTGACCTGATATAATACTTATTGTAGTTCTTTTTCTCCAATTCCGGGTCGGTCTGGATGGGCATGGGCCGCAGACCGGGCCGGGAGCAGAACAGATACATCCCGTTGGTCTGGCTCACCAGATCCCAGCCGCCCTCGGCGCACAGGCCCAGATATTCTTCCGTGTCCTCCCTCCGGCGCTTGCCGTCCACCAGATCCACGCACCAGCGCAGGTCGTCCCGCTCCGCCCGGACGAACCGACCCCCCAGCAGCCCCACCCGGTCCAGCTTCCAGCCCCGGGCCGCCTGCTCGTTGAGATAGCGCTCCACGCCCTTGAAGTCCCCGGTGCAGAAATTGAAGAGGGTGTGCTTCACGTTTCTCATGTCATCCGCGCTCCTTTCCTGTGTCCTCCGCGCTATCCATTTGGCCGAATACCGCCGCGCCGTCCGCCACCTGCCGCCATGCGCAGGATCTTTTCCACGTCCGCCTTTTCCGCGTGGCCCTCGAAAACCTTCTCTCCGCCCACGTACCACGTGGGAACGTAATAGTAGTCGTGTGCGTCGGCGAACTCCGTCTCCCGGCTCTCGTCCACAATCCGGATGGGGATGTCCTTCCACGCGGGGTGTTCACGCAGCAGCTCCTCCTGACACCGGAGAGCCAGCTGACAGTGTGGGCAGTCGGGGAGGATGAACATCAGAATATCTTTCATGGCAAAGCCTTCTTTCTTTTGTCAGTGGCTTCAGTTTACCACAAAATTATGATATGATGAACATGATTTTAAGGCGCGGGAGGAATTTGCGTGACACATGAGGACTATATGCGCCGGGCGCTGGAGCTGGCCCGGGAGTGCCTTGCCGACGGCGACGTACCGGTGGGCTGCGTCATCGCCGCCCCGGACGGGCGCATCGTGGGCGAGGGGCGCAACCGCCGGGAGGCGGACGGAAACGCGGCGGCCCATGCGGAGATCGAAGCCATCACCCAGGCATGCCGGGCGCTTGGGAGCTGGCGGCTCACCGGCTGCACCCTGTATGTGACACTGGAGCCCTGTCCCATGTGCGCCGGGGCCATCATCAACGCCCGCATCGCGGTGGTGCGCTACGGCGCACGGGAGGAGAAATCCGGCTGCTGCGGCTCGGTGCTCAACCTGTTTGAGGAGCGGTTCAATCACCGGCCCCGGATTTACGGCGGCCTGCTGGCGGAGGAGTCCTCTGCCCTGCTGGCAGAATTTTTTCAGCGCCTGCGGTAAAAAATCTTCGCACCGCCGCCGTATTTTGCAGAAATTTCGCTTTTGCGGCGGAATCCTACAAAATATCTTTGAATTTAATACTTTTGTAACATCTTCTTACGAACTTTCGTAACGATTGGCCTTTATATTGATACTTGCAAGAGATATCCTTTCTTTTTCATTCTATCCTCCATCCTTAGAACCGGGGCCAAAAGCCCCGGTTCGCTTTTTTCGATAAGCAAAAATCGCCCGGTTCGCTTACGCGAACCGGGCGATTTTTTTCTCACTTCTTCACGAAGGGAGTGTAGGTATTGTCGTTGTCCAGAGTCTCGTAGGGCTCGGGCCAGGGCACAGTGTTCTGGGGGGCCTTCAGCACGGAATAGGGCTGATGCATGGGGCCGGGATCGGTGACTGGAGGGGGATCGCCCAGCGTGGGGGGCATCTGCTCCTTGGGGTTGGGGTCGGTGATCCGGGCGTACTCGTCAGCGGCCCAGTTGCCCATGTCCAGACGGCCGGGGATGTCCGGGCAGACGTGCTCGTGGAGGTACAGCCACTTGCCGTCCTCGCACACGAAGTCGGAGCCGTAGCGCTCCCACAGCACGTTGCAGTACTTCTGCCCCTCGGGGGTCAGGCGGGAGTGGATGACGCCCGGGGTGATGAAGGAGCCGCGGGCGCTCTTGCCGTCGGCAGCCACCTCAATGACGTCGGTGACCAGCGTGTGGACGGAGGCCTCCATCAGGGGGCGGGGGTCCTTGCCGCCGATCTCGGGGTACTGCTTGAACATCTCAAGCCAGTTCTCCATGGCCATCTGGTCATACTGGGTGACGGAGCCGTACCAGACCTGATCGAAGCCGCGCATGCGGCCGAAGGCGTGAGCCCAGGAGCAGTCGTCGGACCGGGACCAGATGTTGTCCCACTCGCCGGTGGCGTCCGCCCGGCCGTGATAATAGGTGTGGCGCGCCTTGACGTTCTCCACCTCCTGACTGGCGGCGGCGTTGGCAATGCGCTGATGCAGAGAAATCTCGCTCATTTGTAGTTCCTCCCTTCCTTGGCGTTCATGCCCTTGTTCTTCGGGGGCTTGAAGCCCTCGGGGCCGTAGCTGATGTCATCGCTCCAGGTCTCGTAGGGCTGGGGCATGGCGGGATAATTATCCCACCAGTTGAAGTTGGGGTCGTGGAGCAGCTCGGCCACATCGGGGGTGCCGAAGGCCTTGACCACGGGGTCGGTGTCCGGCTCCCAGTAGGGAGAGCCCTCGGAGTAGTTGGCTCCGGCCTCGCCGGAGAGGTCATTGGCCTCCACCACGTGCCAGATCTTCCACGCGTCGCCCTCCTTCACAAAGTCCATGCCCACCTTGCCGGTGACCCACATGGCCTTGCCGGGGACGGTCTCCTGACCGATGCAGTACCACAAACCCTTGGCGGTCTTGCCGTCGCCGGCAAGCTCCACAAGGCCGGTGGAGATGGGGTGCTGATACAGGGTGCCCACGCCGCCCTGATTGGCGGTGTACCACTTGCGGATGGAATCGAGGCCCACATAGTAGCCGGTGTTCTCACCGAAGGCGGCAGTGTCGCCGTGGTCGGCGGTCCAGAGCTCGTCCAGCTCCTTCTCGCGCCAGCCGTTGATCTGATAGAACACGCGCTTGTTGGCCAGCTTCTTGATCTCCTCCACGTCCCAGACGCGGCGGATCAGTTCGTCGTCAGTATAAGTACGATTGCTCATCTTTGCGCCTCCTTTCAAACGCCGTAGCTGAACGTGTCAGCAAAGGTGTCATAGGGCTGGGGGATCTCCGGGCACTGGGTCACGGGACGGTCGGCGCTGTACAGGGCGCGGAATTCCTTCTTGACGGAGTACTCGGGGTACTTGAAATCGGCCAGCGGGGCGAACTCGGGCAGGTCGGGATAGGGCTTCTGCTCCCCGGCCCAGCTCTGGCCGCACAGGCAGTCCACGTCGTTGAGGTACTGCAGGTGCCAGATCTTCCAGCCGTCGTCCTCCTTGGCGAAGTCCACGGCGAAGTAGCCCCAGGTCCAGTGAGCCACGGGGCCGCAGGTCTCCACGTCGTTGTAGGCGCCCTGGCAGAACCACAGGCCCTTGGCGGTCTTGCCGTCGCCGGCGACCTCGATAACGGGGCAGGCCATGGGCTTGACCTTGAAGGGGCCAACGCCGTAGATCTCGTCGTCGCTCTTGCCGCCCAGCACGTCTGGGAAGCGCTTCTGCATGAGCTTGGCCACCAGGGCGTTCCGGTCGTGGCAGGCGTCGTAGTAGGCCTTCACGTTGGCCGCGCCGGTGTAGGCGCCGTCGTTGAACATGAGGGTCACGTCGTCCCGCTTGGACCAGAACATGCCGTAGATGTCATGCTCCCGGTTGAGCAGTACGCAGTTGGCGTACTTGCCCATGAGGTTCTTGATGGCGCGCTGGTCTTCCCATCGCACCGTCAGCTGTTCAGTGGTAAACATAACTTCTCTCCTTTCAGAGTGGGTTTACTTATATTAAATAAAGGCAGGGCCTTTGTTTAATCAATTCAAAATCAA
>CAYNEH010000141.1:0-4523 GCA_964396195.1 uncultured Oscillospiraceae bacterium | reverse complement strand
CCGCCGCGAACAGCAGGGTAGAGATGGCGTTGATCTCCGGGCTGACGCGCTTTTTGGTCATGCCGTAAATGGTCATGGCCAGCGTAGACGTGGACGATCCGGCGGTGAAGTAGGAGATGACGAAGTCGTCAATGCTCATGGTGAAGGCGATGAGTGCGCCGGAAACGATGCCCGGCTTGATCTCCGGGATGATGACCTTGCGGAAGGCCTGCATCCATGTGCAGCCAAGATCCTGCGCCGCGTCCACCAGATTGCGGTCCATCTGACGCAGCTTGGGGGTGACGTTGAGAATCACATAGGGGATGTTGAAGGAAATGTGGGCCAGCAGCAGCGTGCCGAAGCCCAGATACAGCCGGGGGGCGGTGAGCCGGTAGGTGCTCTCCATCCAGCTGACGAAGCCGTTCCACCCGCCGAAGGCGGCCACGAAGAACAGGCACAGGGACACGCCGGTGACGATGTCAGCGTTCATCATGGGGATGTCGTTGATGACCATCAGCGGCTTGCGCCAGCGTCGGTGCATGCTGTAAAGGCCGATGGCGGCAAAGGTGCCTGCGATGGTGGAGATGACGGTGGCCAGCAGGGATACCAGCAGAGTGGTGTACACGCTGTTCATGACGATGCGGTCCTGAAACAGCTCGGTGTACCACTTCAGGGAGAAGCCCTTCCACACCACGCTGCTGTTTCCGGCGTTGAAGGAGTAGATGATGAGCAGTACGATGGGGGCGTACAGGAACAGGAAAATCAGCGCCATGAACAGGCGTCCGCCCAGACGATTCTGTTTTTTCATAGCATCACCGCCTGTTCTTCGCCTTCGCCGAAGTGGTTCATGATCCACATGCACACCACGACGATGATCATCATCACCAGCGCAATGGCGGAGCCGAGGTGTGGGTTGTACGCGCCGCCCAGAAATTGCTGCTCGATGAGGTCGCCAAGCATCATCTGTGTGCCGCCGCCCAGCAGGCGGGAGATGGCAAAGGTGGACACTGATGGGACGAACACCATAGTTACGCCGGACAGAATGCCGGGGATGGACAGGGGGAAGATGACCTTCCGGAACACGGTGAAGGAATTGGCTCCAAGATCCCGGGCAGCCTCCAGCAGGGAGTGATCCAGCTTGACGATGACCGAGTAGATGGGCAAAATCATGAAGGGCAGGTAGTTGTACACCATGCCCAGCACCACCGCGCCGGAGGTGCCGATCATCTGAAAGTGGGTGATGGGCACGTACGCCGACGGGTCGGCAGCGAAGTGCACGGCGATGGCGTTGTAGAGGTCGATGATCCCAATCTTCTGGAACAGCTGGTTGAGCAGGCCGTTGTTTTCCAGAATGGACATCCAGGAGTAGGTCCGCAGCAGGAAGTTCACCCACATGGGCAGCATGATGACCACCGAGGCGATGCGCTGAAACCGAGGCCCCTCCCGGGCAATTATGCAGGAGATGGGGTAGCCGATGAGCAGGCAGATGAGCGTTGCAATGACGGCCAGCCGGAACGACCGGGCAAAAATGGACAGATACGTTCCCATCCGGGTAAAGTTTTCAAAGGTAAAGGAGCCGTCTGCGGCAGTGAAGGCGTAAATGACCACCATGACGATTGGGGCCACTACCAGCAGCGCCATCCACACCACATAGGGGACGGCGAACCCGGAGAGCTTATTCTTCATCCTCGCTCTCCTCCTCATCCAGCTCGTAGCTGGCGTCGCCGATCTCATCGTATTCCTCGGAATAGGAGGAGTAGTCGCCGAACATGCCGGAGTACTGACTCTTCTTCATGACGTGTATGCCGTCGGGGTCAATCTTAATGCCGATGTTGCTGCCAACCGGGCAGAAATCGGTGGTCTGGATGAGCCACTTGAAGCCGTAGAAATCCACAATGGTGTCGTAGTGCACGCCCTTGAAGGTGACGGCGGTAACGGTGCCCCGGAGCTGGCCGCTCTGGGTGTCCACGATGTCCACGTCCTCTGGTCGGATGACCACATCCACCGGCTCGTTGGGCGCAAAGCCCTTGTCGAGACACTGAAATTTCCGGTTGAAGATCTCCACCACGCCGTCCTGACGCATGATGCCGTCGATGATGTTGGACTCGCCGATGAAGTCGGCCACAAAGGCGTTCTTCGGCTCATTGTAGATGTCCTCCGGCGTGCCGATCTGTTGGATGCGGCCGCCGTCCATGACCACCACTGTGTCGCTCATGGCGAGGGCTTCCTCCTGATCGTGGGTGACGTAGATGAAGGTGATGCCCAGCTCCTGCTGAATGCGCTTGAGCTCGTTCTGCATATCCTTGCGCAAGCGCATATCCAGAGCGCCCAGCGGCTCGTCCAGCAGCAGTACCTTCGGCCGGTTTACCAGCGCCCGGGCGATGGCCACCCGCTGCTGCTGTCCGCCGGACAGCGCGGAGATGGACCGTTTTTCAAAGCCCTTCAGGTTGACAATCTCCAGCATTTCCATAACCCGGTCGTGGATCTCCTGGTTGGGAATCTTTTTCTTCCGGGTGACGGTCTTGCCATTGATCTCCTCCGTGACCGTCTGGCCGATGCGCAGGCCGAAGGCTACATTCTCAAACACGTTGAGATGGGGGAACAGTGCGTACTTCTGGAACACGGTGTTCACCGCCCGCTTATGGGGGGGAACATCATTAATCCTCACGCCGTCAAACAAAACGTCCCCGGAGGTCGGCGAAAGAAAGCCACCTATGATACGCAGAGTGGTCGTTTTGCCGCACCCACTGGGACCCAGCAGCGTGAGGAATTCCTTGTCATTGATATACAGATTGATGTGATCGAGTACGACGTCGGTGTCGTAGGACATGACGCAATCCTTGAGACGGATCAGTTCTTTGGCCATGTATCCTCCCCCATTTCCTGCTTTGGCTTCCTTTCCGCCAATACTTCCTCCGTCACCTTGAAAATACAGCAGGTATTCCCAACGGCGCCGTCGTCATCTGGACAAAAATGACAGCCAAAACATCGTTTTTCTAAAAATTTCAGCTCCCTCGATTTATTCACCCGGCAGGTGCCCGCCATGTTGGACAGCGTTCAGAATTCGCCTGAAAGCCCGGGGTTTCACGGATAGCGAGATACACTATATTATTTTATAAGAGGAATGTCAATCGTTTTGGACAAAATTCCGCCTTATTTTCCGCGCCGGAAGGGCGTGCCCGGTTTTCGGGAGAAAAAGCTGCGGAGCGCGGCCCGCTCACAGCTGAAAGTCAGGAAAATATTCGCCCACGAAATCCACGTCCGTCACCGTCCACTCCCGGCCGTTGAGCCCGGCGAGACACCCGGCGTCAGTGGTGAACTCGAAGCGCAGCTTGTAGGAGTACAGCGCCTGATAGCTGCGGCCGTACTGGCGGTTGTCCCGCTCCCGGCCGTACTTGCCGTCCCCCAGCAGGGGGTGGCCCGCGGCGGCGAACTGGGCGCGGATCTGATGGGTGCGGCCGGTGATGAGGTCGCACTCCACGAGGGACAGGCCGTTTTTCACGCACAGCGTTTTATATAAGGTAAGGGCAGTTTTGCCGCCGGGGACGGGGCTGCTGAACACCTTGACCTGCGCCTTGTCTTCGTCCTTGAGAATGAAGCCCTTCAGCTCGCCCTCCCGGGGGCGCATTTCCCCCCGGATGACGCACAGGTACAGCTTGGTCAGCTCCCGGTCGCGGATCTTCTGGTTCATAATCCGCAGAGTCTCGGCATTTTTCGCGGCGATGACGATGCCGCCGGTGTTCCGGTCGATGCGGTTGCACAGGGCAGGGGCGAAGGAGTTCTCCCAGTACGGTGACCATTCTTTTTTCTGGTACAGATACGCCTGAATGTGGGTGATGAGGGTATTCACGCGCTCGTGGTCGTCGGGGTGGACCATCATGCCGGGCCGCTTGTTGAGCAGCATCAGGTTTTCGTCCTCGTACACGATGTCCAGTTGGGGCTTAAACACGGAAAGAAAGGCATTTTCTCGATTTGGGGTTTCAAAAAACTCGTCGTTGATGTATAATTGAAGTATATCCCCCACATTGAGCCGCACATCCCGCTTTGCGCCCTTCCCGTTGAGCTTCACCCGCTTGATGCGGATGTACTTCTGGGCCAGCGGCGCGGGGAGCAGGGGCAGCGTTTTGGCCAGCCAGCGGTCCAGCCGCTGACCCGCGTCGTTTTTTCCGATGGTAAATTCCTTCAAGGGGAAGCCCTCCTTCTGAGTGTGCCGCATTTCCAAGATATCATATCACAGATCTTTTCGGGAAAAAAGAGAGAAAAATTGCAGAAAGTATTTGACAACGGCCCCCACGTTTAGTATAATACCATTCGTGCCATTATGCGAGGTGTAATATGAAGCTGGATTTGAGGCAGCTTGCCCGAAAGCCGGGCGAGACCCTTCCCTTTAACTGCGAATTGGATATGACTGATTTGGAGTGGAACGGGGAAAAGCCTGTTGCCGCGCCCATCCATGTGGAGGGTGAAGTGCGGAACATGGCCGGCGCTCTGCTGCTGACCGCTCAGCTCACCGCGAAGCTGTCACTTGTATGTGACCGCTGCAT
>CAYNEH010000140.1:0-4545 GCA_964396195.1 uncultured Oscillospiraceae bacterium | reverse complement strand
CTGTCCGGCCCGTCCGGCGTGGGCAAGAGCACTGTTATCGCGGAGCTTTTGAGTGAACGGAATGACATCTATTTTTCCGTGTCCTTTACCACCCGGCAGCCGCGGCCGGGAGAGGTGGACGGCGTCAATTACAATTTTGTGACCCGCCCGGAGTTTGAGCGGATGATTCGGGATAACGAACTGCTGGAATATGCCGAGTACGTGGGCAACTATTACGGTACGTCGCTGAAGGTCATCCGGGATCGGTTGAATCAAGGGCAGGACGTGCTGCTGGACATCGAGGTTCAGGGCGCCGCCACCGTCAAGGCAAAGTGCCCGGAGGCAGTGCTCATCTTCATCCTGCCACCGTCGCTGGAGGAACTGGCTCACCGGCTTCAGGCCCGCAGCACCGACCCGGAGGACGTGATCGTAAAGCGGTTGAAGCGCGCCCGCGAGGAGTGCAGCGAGATCGGCCGGTACGACTATCTGGTGGTCAACGACAGCGTCATCGCCGCCGTGAGCGAGATTATCTCTATCCTGACGGCAGAGGGATGCCGGGTGAAAAACCGGATCCACCTGACCCGCCAGATCATTGAATGTGAAAATTAACAGTTTATTTGTGTGAAACTTGAAAGGAACGTGAAGCATCATGCTGCTCTATCCCCCTATGAAAGAACTTCTTCAGAACGTCCCCAGCCGTTATCTGCTGGTCAATCTGGTGGCCAACCGCGCCCGTAAACTGTCCAGCGAGGCACAGGAGAGCGGGATTCCGCTGACAGAAAAGCCTGTCACCCTCGCGGTGCGTGAGGTTGCGGCCGGCAAGTTGAAGGCGGAGGACAGCGACGAATAAAAAGCTGCAAGCGGCCGTTTGGGCCGCTTGTCTGTTGCAGAGAGGAGGGCCATGGTGAAGCGTCTGGCAAAAATCGCGGTGGCCTCCGCCACCTACGCCATTGACCGTCCTTACGACTACCTCATTCCGGAGGAACTGTCAGAACAGACCAAGCCCGGGATGCGGGTGCTGGTGCCCTTCGGGGCGGGCAACCGCAGAACGGACGGAATCGTGCTTGCAGTGTCCGAAGCCGAGACGACGCAGAAGCTGAAAAGTATTATTGCTTTACTGGACGACTCGCCCATGTTCACGCCGGAGCTGCTCCGGCTGACCCTCTGGATGCGGGAGCAGTGCTTCTGCACGGTGTACGATGCGGCCCGGGCAGTGTTGCCCGCCGGACTGTGGTTTGCCCTGCGGGACTGCTGCAAGCTGACAGATGGCACGGACCGTGAGCAGGCCTATGATGCCGCCGGGCGATCTGCCAAGGCGCGGCAGCTGGTAGAGCTTCTGTTCGCCAACTCCGGCTGCGTCGAAATGCGGCAGATCCGGGAGGCCTTCGGCACTGCGGACCCCAACCCGGCCATCCGTCAGCTGACGGAGGCTGGAGTTATCTGTGTGGAAACCAGCGCCGTCCGCGGGGTGGGTGACAAGACGGAGCAGGTGGCCGTATTGGCCGTCCCTCCGGAGGACGCCATGGCTCAGATTTTGCCCAACCGCAGCCGTGCACCCCTCCAATACGCCGTTATGGAGCAGCTGTGCACCTTTGGTCGGGTCTCTGTGCAGGAGTTATGCTATTTTACCGGCGCGTCCCGAACTACGGTCAAGACGCTGGCAAAAAAAGGACTGCTCACGCTGGAAAAGCAAGAGGTGTTTCGCCGCTCGGAGCTTCCGGCGGTGGAGGATGCGGTTCCGGTGACGTTGAACGCGCAGCAGCAGACAGCCTATGAGGGCCTGAAAACTCTGTTAGAGCAGGACACCGCCGCCAGTGCGCTGCTGTACGGTGTGACGGGCAGCGGCAAGACACAGGTGTATATTAAACTTATCTTCGACGCGCTGGCGCTGGGAAAGACTGCCCTGGTGCTGGTGCCGGAGATCGCCCTGACGCCGCAGCTCATGCGGCTGTTTACGTCGCAATTTGGCCGGAAGGTCGCCATTCTCCACAGCTCGCTGAGCGCGGGGGAGCGGTACGACGAGTGGAAGCGTGCCAGAAACGGCGATGCCCGGGTGGTGATCGGCACACGTTCAGCTATCTTCGCGCCGCTGGCCGATCTGGGCCTGATTGTGCTGGACGAGGAGCAGGAGCCAAGCTACAAGTCGGAGCAGACACCCCGCTATCACGCCCGGGACGTAGCCCGCTACCGCTGCGCAAAAAACGGTGCGCTGCTGGTGCTGGGTTCGGCCACGCCGTCGGTAGAGAGTATGTACTACGCCAGAGAAGGGCGCTACCACCTCTTTGCGCTGATGGAGCGCTACAACGAAAAAGCCCTTCCGGACGTCACAGTGATAGATATGAAGGAGGAGCTTAAGGCCGGCAATGGTTCTGTTTTGAGCCGTCCGCTGGAGCAGGCCCTGTCTGACACCATCTGCCGGGGTGAACAGGCCATCCTGTTCCTGAACCGCCGAGGGGCCAGCCGAATGGTCACCTGCGGCGAGTGCGGCGAGAGCCCCACCTGCCCCCGGTGCTCCGTCCATTTGACTTATCACTCCGCTAACAACCGGCTCATGTGCCACTACTGCGGCTATTCGGAGCCGCTGCCCCGGGAATGTCCCCGGTGCGGCGGACTGCTCAGCTTCGTGGGAGCCGGGACGCAGAAGGTGGAAGAAGCGCTGAAGGCGCGCTTCCCGGCGGTGCCAGTGCTTCGGATGGACACAGACACGGTGACCGTCACCCACAGCCACGAAAAGATTCTGACCCAGTTCCGGGAGAAAAAAATCCCCATTCTGGTGGGGACGCAGATGGTGGCAAAGGGGCTGGACTTCGAAAATGTGACGCTGGTGGGCGTAATCTCGGCGGATCAGTCGCTGTATGTGGACGATTTCCGGGCGGGGGAGCGGACGTTTTCGCTGCTGACGCAGGTGGTCGGACGGGCGGGCCGGGGGGAAAAGCCGGGCCGCGCCATAGTCCAGACCTATACGCCGGACAATGAAATTATCCGCTGTGCCGCACGGCAGGATTACGATGGCTTTTATCGGGAGGAGATCCAGCTTCGGCGGCTCCGGGAATACCCACCCTTCGGGGATATTTTCATGCTCAGCGCCTCCGGGCTGGAGGAATCGGCGGTGCTCATGGCCTGCCTTCGTCTGCGGGATGCGCTGAGTGCTGCGTTGAACGCGCCGGAGTACAGCAAAATCGGCTATCGGCTGCTGGGCCCGGCTCCTGCGGCGGTGGCCCGGGTCAACGACCGCTACCGCTACCGGTTGGTGCTGTATGCGCGCAATCAAAAGAAACTGCGGGAGCTGATCGCCCATCTGCTCCGGCAGGCACAGAAGGATAAGACGAATCGCGGGGTGTCCCTGTTTGTGGACGTGAACCCCATGGATTGACAGGAGGAACATACAAATGGCACTGAGAAAAATTCTGGTACAGGGTGATCCCACGCTGGCCAAGCATTGCCGCCCGGTGGAGAAATTCGATGAAAAGCTTCACATCCTGCTGGACGATATGAAGGAGACGCTGGCGGACGCCAACGGCGCCGGCCTTGCCGCGCCCCAGGTCGGCATCCTGCGCCGGGTGGTGGTCGTGGTGGACGCGGATGACCAGATGGTGGAGCTCGTCAACCCGGAGCTGATCCGCACTGAGGGTGAGCAGACCGGCCTTGAGGGCTGCCTGTCCGTTCCCGGAAAATACGGCGTGGTAACCCGACCCTACAAGGCTACCGTCCGCGCACAGGATCGGAACGGCAACTTCTTCGAGATGGACGGCGAGGAGATTGTGGCCCGTTGTTTCTGCCACGAGATTGAGCACTTGGACGGCCACCTCTTTGTGGAGCACGCTGACCGGCTGTACACCATCGAAGAGCTGGAGACCATGGAGGAGCAGAATAAATGAGACTGATTTTTATGGGCACACCGGATTTTGCCGTTCCCTCGCTGAAGGCGCTGGTAGCGGCGGGGCATGAGATTGTCGGTGTATTCACCCAGCCGGACAAGCCCAAAAACCGCGGTATGAAGCTCCAGCCAACGCCTGTAAAGGAATATGCTTTGACAGTTGGCCTGCCGATATACCAGCCCGCGTCCCTCAAAGGTGGGGAGGCGCTGGCAGTTTTGAGGGAGCTTGCACCGGAGTTGATTGTGGTGGCAGCCTACGGCAAAATCCTGCCGGAAGAGATTTTAACGCTGCCGCCGTTGGGCTGCGTGAATGTCCACTCGTCCCTGCTGCCGAAGTACCGCGGGGCTGCGCCCATCAACTGGGCCATCCTCAACGGTGAGGAGGAGACCGGCGTCACCATCATGTATATGGCGAAAGGTTTGGACACCGGGGATATTATTTCTCAGGAAAAGACGCCCATCGACATCAACGAGGACGCCCAGTCACTCCGTGACCGGCTGGCGGACATTGGTGCGAAACTGCTGGCGCGCACGCTGACGGAGCTGGCCGCCGGAACGGCGGGGCGGACAGTGCAGGATGACTCCCTGTCCTGCTACGCATCTATGCTGAGCCGGGAGCAGTCGCCCATGGACTGGAACCGGACGGCGCGGCAGCTTCACGATCAGGTTCGGGGGCTGGCTCCTTGGCC
>CAYNEH010000139.1:4109-4623 GCA_964396195.1 uncultured Oscillospiraceae bacterium | reverse complement strand
CCCCAGACCAGCACCGGCTCCTCGGGCAGCTCGGTTGACACCTCAAGAGATCTGGCGTTGACTTTGCCCTCCAGGCTGACCAGCGTCCGCACCAGCGTCTCGCTGATGTCAAACTGCTGCTGAGCCGCCCGCTCATCGGACTGGAGCCGGGACAGATCAAGCATGGACCGCACCAGCCGGGACAGCCGCCGGGTCTCAGAGGAGATAATCTGAAGGTACTCCCGCTCCTTTTCCGGGGGGATGGTACCGTCCAGAATACCGTCTGCAAAGCCTGCGATGGTGGTCATGGGAGTTTTCAGCTCGTGGGAGACATTGGCAATGAACTCGCTGCGCCGCTGCTCGCTCTTGGACAGGGAGTCCGCCATGGCGTTGAAGGCCTCGGCCAGCTCACCCACTTCATCCTTGCGGTTCCCGACGTCCACCCGGACGTCCAGCTCGCCGTGGCCGAACTGCCGGGCGGCGGCGGCAATCTCCTTGATGGGCTTGGACTGGCGCAGGCTGGTGACGGAGCTGA
>CAYNEH010000139.1:0-4099 GCA_964396195.1 uncultured Oscillospiraceae bacterium | reverse complement strand
CCCCCGCCGTCACGAGGAATATCCCGGCCAGATCCTTCCACATGCCGCTGATCTCCGCCGCGTCGCAGGACACCAGCACCAGCCCCTGCAAAATATTCTGGCTGGTGATCGGCAGGCCCACCAGATACCGGGGCTTTTCGTACAGGCCGCCCAGCGTGGTGGCCCCGGCGAAGTTCCCGCCGGTGACAGCGGACACCAGCGTTCCCGGGAGTGTGGCGGACTCGATGCCTGTCAGCTCCTCAGCGCCGTTGGTGGCGAACACCACCACGCCGTCAGCGGTGGCCACCATGACATGGCTGTCCGTCAGCAGGGCAACGTTGGAAAGGTAACTCTGGAACTCCCACTCCTGCCACGCAAGGCCCTTCAGGTCTGAATTTTCAATGTAGTCGGAGGTAAAGGTGGCCACGTAGCCCGCGTTGCGCTTCATGGTGTCCTTTTTCTCCCGGATGGTGTACTGGTAGCTGAGGGTGGCAAAGGAGCCGCCCAGCATCAGGAAGGACAGCAGCACCATGCCCGCCATGGTTGCGAACTGCCGGCCGTACATGGTCTTCACTGGCTGACCACCTCGAACTTATAACCGACGCCCCAGACGGTTTTCAGGCTCCACTGGTCGCTGCTCCCAGCCAAATGTGCCATTTGGCCGGGGCCCCCATAGGATTTGAATTTATCGCGGGCCGGAAGTGAATCCCGTCCCGCTCCGCCGCACCCGCGGCGGCACGCTGCGCGTGCGGGCGTCAGCGACTGCGTTTTCATGCTGCTCATGCGTTTACCACCTCGAACTTATAGCCGACGCCCCAGACGGTTTTCAGGCTCCACTGGTCGCTGCTCCCAGCCAAATGTGCCATTTGGCCGGGGCCCCCATAGGATTTGAATTTATCGCGGGCCGGAAGTGAATCCCGTCCCGCTCCGCCGCACCCGCGGCGGCACGCTGCGCGTGCGGGCGTCAGCGACTGCGTTTTCATGCTGCTCATGCGTTTACCACCTCGAACTTGTAGCCGACGCCCCAGACTGTCTTTAAACTCCACTGGTCGCTGACGCCCTCCAGCTTCTCCCGCAGACGCTTGATGTGGACGTCCACCGTCCGGCTGTCACCAAAGTAGTCGAAGCCCCACACCTCGTCCAGCAGCTGGTTCCGGGTGAACACCCGGTTGGGGGCAGAGGCCAGATGGTACAGCAGCTCCAGCTCTTTAGGCGGCGTATCCACCCGCTTGCCGTCCACCAGCAGATCATAGGAGTCCAGATTGATGACCAGCTTGTCGAAGGTCAGCTTTTTCTCCGTACTCTGCCCCTCATCTCCTGTGCGGCGCAGAACGGCGTGAACCCGGGCCAGCACCTCCTTCATCTCGAAGGGCTTGGTGATGTAGTCGTCCGCCCCCATCTCAAGGCCGGACACCTTGTCCTCCAGCTCGCCCTTGGCGGTGAGCATAATAATGGGAATCTTGCTGGTCTCGCGGATCTTTTTGCAGACGGCCCAGCCGTCCATGCCGGGCAGCATGATGTCCAGCATCACCAGATCCGGCTGAAACTGATGGAATTTCTCCAGCCCCGCCAGCCCGTCCCCGGCGATCTCGCACTCCATCTGCTCCTTTTCCAGATAGATGCGCAGCAGGTCAGCAATATTCTTGTCATCTTCCACAATCAGTACTTTTCTGGACATGTTCAGCACCTCTTATCCATGTTCCGGGAAAAAGCCCCGGGTTCCGCTTCGTTAATATTGGTATTATACCGCAATCCGCTGGTTTTGTATAGACGAAGTGTAAACAAAAAGCACCGTCCCGGATACCGGGACGGCGCTCAGCCCGTCGAAAAAGGCAAAGCCTTTTCCGACACGCTCATGCTGCCCAAGATACCGGGACGGCGCTCCCTTCTCACTCCGTTCCGTATTTTTGGCGCCTGATTTTACAGAACGTAGCTGCGGTCCACATCGATGACGGCGGTATAGGTCTCATCCACCTCGCGGAGCTTCTGACTGAGTCGGCGCTTCACCTCGTCACCGCTGAGCTTCACGGTGTACGGCACCACAATATCGAAAATCAGGTTGGTGTGCAGCGGCCCGGCTGTGATACGGAAGTCATGGACGGTGATGTCCGGGTCGATTTCCGCCGCCAGCCGGACGGTCAGCGCCCGCAGACGATCCACCTCCGGGTTTCCGATCTGAACGGGGTCCATGTGGATGACCGCGTCCATGCGGAATTTCCGGTTCAGCTCCCGCTCGATCTGGTCGATGACATCGTGAATCTCCAGCAGGTTTGCGTCCGCAGGCACCTCGGCGTGGACGCTCATCATCCGCCGCCCGGGACCGTAGTCATGGATGATGAGATCGTGGACGCCCACCACCTGCTGGTGGCTGAGAATGGTGTCCTCGATGGCCTTTACCGTCTCCGGGTCCGGAGCCTTGCCCAGCAGGGGATCGAGGGTATCCTTGGCGGCAGAAACGCCGGTCTTAACGATAAACACCGCCACCAGCAGGCCCAGCCAGCCGTCCAGCTGCCAGCCCGTCGCCCGGGTGACAACCAGTCCCAGCAGCACCACGCCGGTGGCCACGGCGTCGGAGCGGGAGTCGGCGGCGGTGGCCGCCAGCGCGTCCGACCGGATGCGGCGGGACAGCGCCCCGTTGAACCACGCCATCCACAGCTTTACCGCCACGGCGCACAGGAGAATGGCCGCCGTCAGAACGGTCAGCTCAGTTTTCTCCGGGTGGATGATCTTCTCCACTGAGTTTTTGCCCAGCTCTACTCCCACCACAAAGATGAGCGCGGACACCGTCAGCCCCGCCAGATACTCCATCCGCCCGTGGCCGAAGGGGTGGTCGGCGTCCGCCGCCCGCCCCGCCAGCCGGAATCCCGCCAGCGTCACCACCGACGAGCCAGCATCGGACAGGTTGTTGAAGGCGTCGGCGGTGATGGAGATGGCCCCGGTGAGAATACCGGCCAGCAGCTTGCCCCCGAACAGCAGCAGGTTCAGCAGGATGCCGATGATGCCGGACAGCGTGCCGTACCGCTCCCGCACTGCGGGATCTCCGGTATTCTGCCAGTCCGGGACAAATCTGCGCAGCAGAGCATCCAGCATGGCGCAGCCCCCCTTTCCGTTTCTATCATCAGTTGAGTTGATAGTTGATAAAGTGTTTCTGCTTATCATATACCTTTTCCATCGTTCTGCAAAGTCTTTTTTGCGGGAGCCTGAAATTCTTTTGCGCTTTTTCCTGTGCTATGGTATACTCCTATATAATATAAATTACCTGCTTTTTATGGGAGCGTGACACTGCCATGGCGGAACAACAGAGGGCAGCTATGTGGCCCGGCTGGTGACCAGCGGCTTCCGGGTGGAGCCGGAGTATATGGCCATTCCGGAACAGGTCTGCCCGGAAGAGGCCCACCGGGTGCCCCCCAACGTGGCGGACAACGCTCCCTTTCTCCCCTATCAGCGCATCTCCGATATCACCGGTCTGCGTCAGGTGGCCGAGGCCAAGCAGTACATCTCCGCCCACCTGCACGAACCGCTCCAGCTCTCCGAAATCGCCCGGCGGCTCTACCTGTCCACCGCCTACTTCTCCCGGCTGTTCAAGGAAAAAACGGGCATGACATTTTCTGAGTATCTGGCAGGCTGCCGGGTGGACCGGGCACGGCAGCTGCTGGCCACCACCGATCTGTCCGTATCCGAGGTGGCCGCCGCCATCGGCTATCAGGAAGCCAACTCCTTCTCCCGGCTGTTCAAGGCCCGCACCGGCCAGACCCCCTCCGACTACCGCGCTTCCCTCCACCACAGCTGACCGCACTTTTCTCCCCGCCGTCTCCGGACGGCGGGGATTTTTGTCATTTACGGCATAATACCGCAAAGTTTGATAGCTAACTTCAAAAGGACCGCAAATTTTGAAGCTTTCCGGTAAATTGACGGCATTGCTCTGTCCCTTGCGCTGTGTCAGAATAATGCAGAAACATTATCCGCACTGAATCTGCGCTTTTGCCGGATCCCGGCAAGGAGGAAGAGCAAATGGACGTCAACTCTGCCCTGTATGGGCAGTTTCTTTCTATTCTGAATGAAGAACTGGCTCCGGCGCTGGGCTGCACCGAACCCATCGCCATCGCTTACGCCGCCGCTG
>CAYNEH010000138.1:0-4633 GCA_964396195.1 uncultured Oscillospiraceae bacterium | reverse complement strand
AGTTTTTTCTTAAACGGCTCTATATCCTGAGTGCGAATAAAAGCATACAAAGCCCGCCGCACCCAAGCAGTAACCTGCAACACAAAAAAGAGTCCCCGCAGGCACAGCCTGCGGGGACTCCTTTTATATCATTATGATTCCGCTCAGAATCCGCCGCTCCAGTTCGTTGTCAGACAGATGTTCACGTCCACGTTCCCGCTGATGCCGGGGATGGACCACTTGCTGCTGTACTGCCACATGTCGAAGTGGTTCGCATAGCTGGAGGGGCTCTGCTCCTTGGTGTAGTGCGCCAGCCAGAAGGGATAGTCCGCCAGATAGCCCATGTTGTCCGCCATCTTCTTCACCTTGCTGGGACTGGCATAGAACATGGGGGTGTACCCTGCCGCCTTCACCGTCTCGCAGAAGGCCACAGCGCAGGCGGCCACTGTCTCCTCGCTGGTCTTCTGGGTGCGGGAGGTGTCGTAATCCTGCCGCTCCCAATCGAACACCACGGGGTATGTAATGGAGTAATTGCGGATGAGGTCGATCGTGTACCGGGCCTCCTCGACGGCCTCAGCCACGGTGGTGGCCTGTGAGAAGAAGTACACGCCAACCTGAAGGCCCGCTGCCAGCGCGCCCTCGATGTTCCGCTGGAAATAGGGGTCGAGGTTCAGGTTTCCCTTGGTATACCCCCGGTAGCCCACACGAATAATGGCGAACTGCACACCGGAGGCGGCCACCTGCTGCCAGTCGATATCCTTCTGATGGGAGGACACGTCGATGCCGATGGTGTATGGGGCACAGGCGTAGGTCATGAACCGCACCGTCTCCCCGTCCGGCGACCACGAATAGTCCGTGAGCTGGAATGCCCCGGAAATATAGCTGTTCTGCCGCACGGTGCCGGTGGCGGGCAGATAGCCGAAGGTCTGCCGGAACTCCTCCCAGATGTTGATCTCCGGTTCCGGCTCCGGTACCGGGTCTGGGTCAGTCTCCGACGTCTTGGAGCGGGAATAGTTCATCAGGGCGTAGGCCAGCTCGTACCGCAGGGCATCCTGCCCCGGATGAAAATACCCCTCAGACCGGATGTTCATATACTGCTCCGCCCACGTCCAGTTCACGGCGTCTGCCGCCCAGTCGGAAATGCTCTCCGCGTCCAGAAAACCCGCATCTCCGCTGCCGCCGGGCCTGCCCTCGTACTTCCAGAGGAACACTGCCAGCTGCTCCCGGGTCACGTTGTCCGCCGGGCCGTATCTCCCGTCACCGTAGCCGTCCACCAGTCCCTGACCGGCCGCCCAGATGACGGCGGGACCGTACCAGCTGTCCGTCACCACGTCGGTGAAGGGGTTGTCGGCGGTGACCTCCGGGCTGCCCGCCATGCGGTAGAGTACCGTGGCCAGCATGCTCCGGGTCATGGAACCATAGGGGTCAAAGTCCACGTCGGAGATGCCGTTCATCAGGCCGTTCTCCGCGCAGTAGGCCACCGCCTCGGCATACCACGCGTTGCCGTCCACGTCGGCGTAGTAGCTCTCCCGCGTCATGCTCTCGTCCCCTGCCGCCGCCTGAACGGACAAAGTCATCCCCGCGGCCGTCAGCGCCAGCGCGGCGGCCAGCACTCCGGACAGAATCCGTTTATGTTTTCCCATGGTTCTCCTCCTTATTCTGTCCCGGGTCTGCCGGGCGCGTCCCGCTGCGGCCCCGTTGCCGCGAAGCTGTATTTCCCGTCCGCCGGAGACACCCAGGCGGATGTACACAGTCTGGTTTGACGAAGCTCCGGCAAAAAAGTTCCCGGATTGCCGGATAAAGCGTTTTCTGCCACGCGCATGTCGCGGCAGAAAACGGATCATATTTCTTTCGCCGCCGGGTTGGCGAAACCCTGCGGGATTTTCCGACCTTTTCACGGCGGTACGGTGATCAGGCCACGGGATCCGGCTCCTTCTCCTTCGCCTGAAGCTTGGCCAGCTCCTCCTGCTCCAGTTTACGATAGGCCACCTTGCCCACCAGCGTCTTGGGCAGTTCCGTGCGGAACTCGATGTCGTAGGGCAGGGCGTACTTGGCGATGTTCTTCCGGGCGTAGGCCATCAGCTCGTCCAGCGTGGCCTGATTGGCCACCACCCCGGGCTTGAGCATGATGAATGCCTTGACCTTCTGGATCTTCAGCTCATCGGGCACGCCGATGACACAGCTCATCTGCACCAGCTCGTGGGCATCGAAAATGTTCTCCAGCTGGGAGGGGTACACGTTGTACCCGCTGGTGACGATCATGCGCTTGATGCGCTGCTTGAAGTAGACGAAGCCGTCCTCGTCCATATAGCCCAGATCGCCGGTGTGAACCCAGGTCAGGCCGTCAGCGTGAGTCTGGAGCACCTGCGCCGTCTCGTCCGGGTGATTGAGGTAGCCCAGCATCACCGTGGGCCCGGCAAGGCAGATCTCGCCCTCCTCGCCGTAGGGGATCTCCTTCTGGGTACCCGGCTTGACAATCTTGTAGTAGGTGTCCGGGAAGGGCACGCCGATGGAGCCCTCCTTGAACATATGGTAGGGCGTCAGGCAGGAGGCGGTGACGCACTCGGTAAGGCCATAGCCCTCCCGGACCTGCACAACGCTGTGATGGTCGAAGAGGAACCTGTCGAACCGCTTCTTCAGCTCGATGGACAGGGAGTCTCCGCCGGAGTATACGCCCTTGAGGCAGCTCAGGTCTGCGCTCTTCATGGACGGCAGCCGCAGCAGCGCCTCGTACAGGGTGGGTACGCCGGCGATGAGATTGCACCGGTATTTCAGCAGCAGCTTGGCGTAGCTCTCAGCCGTGAACCGGGGCACCAGAATGCAGCAGCCGCCGTTGATGAGCATGGCGTGGATTGACACGCCCAGGCCAAAGCCGTGGAACATGGGCATGACGGCCAGCATTTTATCCCCGGGGCGGAACATGGGGTTGGTGGCGATGACCTGCGTGCCCAGCGCGTTGAAGTTCCGGTTGCTGAGCAGGATGCCCTTGGTCACGCCGGTGGTGCCGCCGGAGTAGAGGATGACCGCCACGTCGTCCGCTTTTTTCTCTGCCTTGTACTTCCAGTGATAGGCCCGGCCCCGGAGCATGAACTCGTTCCAGCGCAGCACCGGCGCATCCTTGGGGATGCGCTCCTGTTTGCGGCCTTCGGTGAGCATATAGCCCACCCGGACGGGCTTGGACAGAGCGTCCTTGATGGAGGCCAGAATGATGTTGTCAAGATTGACGTTCTGGCGGATGGCCTCGAACTTGTGGTAGAACTGATCCAGCGTGATGGCGGAGATGGAGCCGGATTCCTTGAGGAAGAACTCAATCTCCCGCTCGCTGGACAGGGGGTGAATCATGTTGGCGATGGCGCCCACCAGATTGATGGCGTAAAAGGCGATGACGGCCTGCGGGCAGTTGGGCAGGGCCACCGTCACTTTGTCGCCGGGGCGGATGCCCATGGCCTTGAGGGCACGGGCACAGATGTTGATTTCGTCCACCAACGTCTTGTAACTGGTCTTCCGACCCATGAACACATAGGCGGTATAGTCGGGATATTTGGCGGCGCAGCGCTCCACCGCGTCATACAGCGTGCCGTCCTGATATTCCAGGTGGGCCGGCACGTCACCGTAAAAGGCAAGCCATGGGGCCTTTACCTCGTTCTTAGAACTCAAAATCAATCTTCTCCTTCAAGGGCCGTTCCAGAAGCTCCGGATGACTCAGCAGGTGCTGCACCAGCTTCCACGAGCGGCCGAAATAAAATCCGTCAGCGATGCGCTCGTCCAACGTCACGCCCACGTCCACGATGTCCCGCACCTGGCGGGAGCCGTCCGGCTGGAACACCTCTTCCTTATGAATGGTGCCGATGGCCACCATGATGGAATTGGTGCCGTAGTTGTTCAGGTGGTGGTATACCGACGGGCACTTGATGGAGCCCAGATTGGTCAGGAACACGGTGGAGTAGTTGGGGTCCTCCTCGGTGAGGGCCTTCGGCATCTTTCCGTAGAAGTCCAGCACCCGGAACACCCACATGGCGAACATCATCAGCGGCCGGGGCAGTTTTTTCAGGGTGTCCAGCGTGTTGTCCAAGCCGAAGCTTTTTTCCGTCCGGATGGTGTGAACCTTGCCCACCACCTTGTGGGTCACGTCGGTAAGGGTCCAGTCCTCCTTGGCTTCGGTGACCATGAGGGTCTCCTCGCTGTGGTCCTCAAAGCGCTTCTTGACAGCGAAGCCCATGGTAATGGCATGCCTGGCGTAGAACCGGCGGCCGGAAATGTAGCGGTTGAGCAGTGGGCGCATATGAATGGTGCGGGCAATGGCCATGATAAAACAGTGGAACAGGGTGGCCTTGTACTCCTCTTCGCCCGCATTCTTCTCGGCGATGTACCGCAGGGCGTCGGTGACGTCCATCTTGGCGCTGAGGTAGACCTCCGAATCCGTCCGTTTTGGCATCAGATGGGGCATGATGGCATGAAAACCGTCAATCTCCCGGATCCAGCGGGCGTCCCGGCGATCGCCAAAGCGCCGTTTGTATTCACTCATAAATGGGTTCCTCTCTTCTCTGTTCAGTAGGCAGACTTTCAGGCAGCACCGCACAATATCGTCTGCGGCGCTTTGCGGAAACTTTGTTCCCGCATTTCGCTGCATTTTCTTGCAATACACAAAGTATTG
>CAYNEH010000137.1:0-4635 GCA_964396195.1 uncultured Oscillospiraceae bacterium | reverse complement strand
TCGCCGGAGTAACGGCGAATACAGAAGGGAATTTAGGCAAATTCCCTCTATTCAACCCCCACAGGATGTGGTATCATATTGACAAATTGCGATTAAATCAAAGGAGTCTGTCATGATCACTGTTTCCGACCTGTCCCTGAGCTATCAGGGCGCGCCCCTGTTCTCCCATGTGGACCTTCAGTTCACCCGCGGCAACTGCTACGGCATCATTGGCGCCAACGGCGCGGGCAAGTCCACCTTCCTGAAGATTCTGTCCGGTCAGTTGGAGCCATCCTCCGGCACGGTGTCCATCCTGCCCAACGTGCGCATGTCCGTCCTCAAGCAGGATCAGAATGCCTACGACGCCTACAATGTCATGGACACCGTCATTATGGGCAACCAGAAGCTGTACGACATCGGCCGGGAGATGAACGCCCTCTACGAAAAGGAGGACTTCACCGACGAGGACGGCCTGCGGGCCGCCGACCTTCAGGCGGAGTACGCCGAAATGGGCGGCTACGAGGCGGAGAGTGACGCCTCCCGCATCCTTCAGGGCCTCGGCATCGGGGTGGATCTCCACTACAACGACATGGCCACGCTGGACGCCCGGCTCAAGGTGAAGGTGCTGCTGGCTCAGGCCCTGTTCGGCAACCCCGACATCCTGCTGCTGGACGAGCCTACCAACAACCTCGACATCGCCGCCGTGGAGTGGCTCAACGACTTTCTCATGGACTACGCCGGCACCGTCATCGTCGTGTCCCACGACCGGCATTTCCTCAACACCGTCTGCACCCACATCGTGGACATCGACTATAACAAGATCAAAATGTATGTGGGCAACTACGACTTCTGGTACGAGTCCTCCCAGCTGGTGCAGAACCTCATCAAGCAGCAGAACAAGCGCAACGAGGACAAGATCCGGGAGCTGCAGGAATTCATCTCCCGGTTCTCCGCCAACAAGTCCAAGTCCAAGCAGGCCACCAGCCGCCGCAAACTGCTGGACAAGCTCACCGTGGAGGAGCTGCCCGCCTCCTCCCGCCGCTACCCCTGGGTGGGCTTCACCCCCGACCGGGAAGTGGGCAAGGACATCCTGTTCGTCACCGATGTATCCAAGACGGTGGACGGCGTAAAGCTGCTGGACAAGGTGAGCTTTATCGTGGGCCACGGCGACAAGATTGCCTTTGTGGGCGAAAATGAAAACGCCCACACCGCCCTGTTCAAGATCCTCACCGGAGAGTGGGAACCGGACGAGGGCTCCGTCAAGTGGGGTCAGACCGCCACCTTCTCCTACTTCCCCAAGGATAACTCCCCCTACTTCAACGGCTGCGACCTGTCCATTCTGGACTGGATCCGCCAGTATTCCGAGGACCAGCATGAGAGCTACCTCCGGGGCTTTCTCGGGCGGATGCTCTTCTCCGGCGACGATATCTTCAAGCCTGTCAAGGTTCTGTCCGGCGGCGAGAAAGTTCGCTGCATGCTGTCCCGGATGATGCTGTCCGGCGCCAACGTCCTGCTGCTGGATCAGCCCACCAACCATCTGGATCTGGAGTCCATCGCCGCGCTGAACAACGGCCTTGAGTCCGTCAAGTGCAACGTGCTGGTGTCCTCCCACGACCACCAGCTGGTGCAGACGGTGGCCAACCGCATCTTTGACTTCACCGCTGACGGAAAGCTCATTGACAAACGCATGAGCTACGAGGACTATCTGGAGAGCCAGATTCACCATGAATAATCCGGCAAAGCTGCTGCTCATCTGGCTGGGCACGGTGAGCCTGTTTGCCTTTATCCTGTTCGCCCAGGACAAGCTCAAGGCAAAGCGGGGCAGCTGGCGCATCCCGGAGGCCGCCCTCTGGGCCGCCGCCATTCTGGGCGGCGGCGTGGGGGCCACGCTGGGGATGAAGCTGCTCCACCACAAGACGAAAAAGGGATTTTTCCACATCGGCCTGCCCCTGCTGGCGCTTTTGCAGTTGGGGCTGCTGGCGTGGGTTGTCGCCCGCCAGGGCGGATTTTAAGGCGAGGTGTTTTTCATGTTCCGCAAAATGCGCAGAAACAAGCAAGCCATGTCCGGGCAGGAGTGCCTTGACCTTCTGAAGGAACAGCCCCGCGGCGTGCTGTCCGTCCTCGGCGACGACGGTTACCCCTATGGCATCCCCATGGATCACTGGTATTGCGAGGAGAACGGGAAGCTCTACTTTCACGGCTCCAGGGTCGGACACAAGGCGGACGCTCTCCGGGCCTGCGACAAGGTCTCCTACTGCGTCCGCGACGAGGGCTGCCGGAACGAGGGCGAGTGGATCCTGAACTTCCGCAGCGTGGTGGTGTTCGGCCGCGTCCGTTTCGTGGAGGACGAAGAACAAACCCGGCGCGTCTGCGAGAACATCTGCCGGAAGTTCACCGACGACCGGAACTATTTTGAACAGGAATTTGCCGCCGCGGGTCGGGCGGTGCTCTGCTTCGAGCTGACGCCGGAGCACATCACCGGCAAGCGGGTCCGCGAATCCTGATATTTTCGTTGTCTTTGCGGCATGGCCGAAACCGGCCCCGCCGCAGGTCATATACCCTACACAGCACTCCTGCGGGGGATACCCGGGGAGACGATTTGAGGTCGCGCCGGAGGAAAACGGCGTTCCGGCTCTGGATGTGCCGATGGGGACCTTGAATCAGGCACAGAACAGAACAGAAAGGAACGATCCTATGAAAATCAACGGCACGACGGTATCTGATACCTACTACTACAAGGATCTCGGCCTGTCCGAGGCCACCATGAAGGCCCTTGAAAAGAAGGGCTTCACGCAGGCCACCGCCATTCAGGGCGGCGCTATTCCTTACTTCATGGACTGGAAGGACGTGGTGGCCAAGGCCCCCACCGGCACCGGAAAGACCTATGCCTTCGGCATCCCAATGGTGGAGCACATCGACCCGGAATCCGACAAGGTGCAGGCCCTCATCCTCGCCCCCACCCGGGAACTGGCCATCCAGATCCGGGATGAGCTCCGGGATCTTTGCGCCTTCCGGGAGGGCGTCCGGGTGGTGTGCCTGTACGGCGGCCAGCCCATCGACAAGCAGATCACCCAGCTCAAAAACCGGCCCCAGCTGGTGGTAGCCACCCCGGGTCGCCTGATGGACCACATGAAGCGCCGCACCGTAAAGCTGGACGATGTCCAGACCGTAGTGCTGGACGAGGCGGACCGGATGCTGGATATGGGCTTCATTCAGGACGTGACCCGCATCCTGGACAAAATTCCCCACCGGCGGAATCTTGGCCTGTTCTCCGCCACCATCAGCCGGGAGGTCATGGACATTTCATGGGTCTACCAGCGTGACCCGGCAGAGATCACCGTCCGCCCGGTGGAGGAGAACCGCCCTGACATCCAGCAGTACCAGATTGAGCTGGAAGGCCGGGAGATGAAGCTGGACACCATGGTGGCGCTCCTGAACGGCGGCGAGTACGAACGGGCCATCGCCTTCTGCAATACAAAGAACATGACCGACCGGCTGGCAGGCCTTCTGAAAATGCGGGGCATCACCTGCGAGGCCATTCACGGCGACATTCAGCAGCGAGTGCGGGAGCAGACGCTGAAGAAGTTCAAGGACGGCAAGCTCCGGGTGCTGGTGGCCACCGATGTGGCCGCCCGGGGTCTCGACATCGACGATGTGGATGCAGTGTTCAACTACGACGTACCCGACGAGCAGGAGTACTACATCCACCGCATCGGCCGCACCGGCCGGGCCAAGAAGCACGGCGTTGCCTACACGCTGGTGGCCTCCGTCACCGAGTCCATCAAGATGCGGGACATCGCCCGCAACACCAAGGCGGACATCCAGCTCCTGCGGTACGACAAGGACGGCTGCCTCATGCTGGTGGAGCAGCAGTAAAATTTCCTCAAAAAGCAGAAAAAACCCGCCCTTTTCGTGAGAAAAGGGCGGGTTTTTCACGCTGTTTTCACTTCGTTCCCGTGGAGCCGAAGCCGCCGGCCCCACGCTGGGTGTCGTCCAACTCATCGGTCTCCGCGAACCGGGCGGTGAGGTAGGGGGTGATGACCAGCTGGGCAATGCGGTCGCCGCTTTCCACGGTGCGCGTCTCGCCGCTGTGGTTGTGGATGGCCACCATCAGCTCCCCGCGGTAGTCGGCGTCGATGACGCCCACCTTGTTGGCCGGGGCGAGCCCCTGCTTGCTGGCAAGGCCGGAGCGGGCGTACACCAGCCCCACATAGCCCTGTGGGATGGCTATGGCCACGCCGGTGTGGACAAAAACGGTGGCGCCCGGGGCGATGGTCACGGGGGCGTCGGTGATGGCATACAGGTCGGCACCCGCCGCATCAGCAGAACTGTAGCTTGGCAGCTTGGCCCTGGGATCCAGCTTTTTGACGGGAACAGGGGCGGTGAGCATAAAAATTCCTCCAGTTTTATGGCATCCGGCGGCAGAAAACCGCCGGTTTTCTGTTATTTTCCGATGGATTCGATGGTATCCGCCCCGCTCCACGGGACGATGGTATGGGTGCGGATGCTCTCCGGCAGGTCGATGATCCGCTGGTTGGACGAGCCGCGGAACCGCAGGGCCAGATCCTTTTTCGCCTGCACGAACTCGCCGTCCACCAGCACATCGATAAGGCCGAGCAGCTCGTCGGTGCACTCGCACCGGGCGCGGCTTTCCCG
>CAYNEH010000136.1:0-4649 GCA_964396195.1 uncultured Oscillospiraceae bacterium | reverse complement strand
GCCCCGGACGGCGCCGCTCTCATCCCTGGACAGAACGCCCCGCCAGTCCCACTGGGGCTTGGCAGCGGGCCAGTAGGTGGACTGTAAGAAATGCCCCTTGGGATGGGCGGAGACGAAGGCTTCCAGTTCGCCGCAGCCCTGGGTATCGTTTTTGGCAATGATTTGATACACAGAAGTCACCTCAGAATCAGATGTATTTTCGATGGGAGTTGGGGAAGAGCATATCCACGTCCGCCGTGACCACACTGCCCGGCGCAAGGTCGGTGCCCGCGGCGTCCACCAGCGTGTACTGGGTGCCGATGCGGCCGATGACGGGCAGGTTTTTCCCCTGATAACGGACGACGGGCGGACGGCGGTACAGGTCAAGCGCCTGCTTCACCGCCCGGAGCAGATCCAGCGGCCGCAGCCGGTCGGGCCGTTTCACAAGGCCGAAGCCGTTGTGCCGGCCGATGGCCACGATGGCCGCGTCGGTGTCCCGCTTCATTTTGCAGATGGAGGCGTAGCCGGAGGTGTCTCCCTTCCGGAGCACCCGGCGGTCAACCACTTCTGCCTTGAAGGTACCCACCTTTTTCAGTTCCACCGGCGTTTTCACCGGCAGGCGGCCCACAAGGGCGGAGCCTACCCGAACCGCGTCCAGCCGCGTCTCCGGGAAGCGCAGGGCGGCGCAGGAGTTGGCCATGTGCCGAAGGCCGGGGCGGACGCCGTTTTGCTCCAGCGCGTCCAGTACAGACTGAAACCGGCGGAGCTGCTCCGCGGTGCGCGTGTTTCCGCTCTCAAAGGACGCGGCGAAGTGGGAGAAAATGCCCTCGAAGGCAAGGCCTTCGGTGCGGTAAATTTCAAGCAGCTCGTCCGTCTCCGTCCAGCGGGTGCCGAACCGGCCCATGCCGGTGTCCACGGCAACATGGACGCGGACGTCCTGTTCACCCCGGTGACGGGCGTAAAATTTCGCGCAGGCGGGGCCGGACACAGTGAGAATGACGTTGGCTGCGATGAGGGCGTCCAGCAGCTCGCCGTCCCCCACCGGGGCCAGCAGCAGGATGTCCTGTTCCGCGAAGCCCGCCCGGCGGAGGGCGAAGGCCTCAGCCGGGTCGGACACCGCCAGCGTTTTCACGCCGGCGGACACCCACGCGGCGGCGGCCTCCGGGCCGGACACGCCGTATCCGTCGCACTTCACCACGCCGATGACGGGCACGCCAACATATTCCGTGACGGCTCTGGCGTTGGCGGCCAGATCGTCCCGTGAGATCTCCAGATAGCAGGAGAAGCGATGTTCTTCCGACATAAAAGCTTCCTCTCTCTTTGTCGCTGAGATGGGGACAGAGGGCCTGTCCCGGAGGCAGCATGCGCCTCAGGGCAGCACCGCATAATTCGGCAACAAAATTTCCGCAATGCACCGCAGACGATACTGTGCGGTGTTGCCTTAGATAAAAACAGCCTACCCTTTATTATGCACCACTTATAACCCCGGCGCAAGAGAAAAAATCCCGATTTCCGGCCTTTTGGGACAAAGGGAGAGAAAAGCCGGGCAAATGCCGCGTTTTTCGGGAAATATAAAGTCCGCGCAGCGTTTTGCTGCGCGGACTTTGCGGATTGATGGGTGTCAGTTTGCCGACTTGGCCTGCTCCAGGCGGCGGCGGAGCACCGGCCCCACAATGAGGGCGGCGGCCATTTTGATGAGGTCGCCGGGGATGAAAATCCACACGCACTTCATCAGCGCGTCCCCAACGGTGACGCCGCTCTGGAAGCAGTACCACGCGGTGCCGAAGGCGTAGAGGACGGCGGTACCCGCCAGCATGCCGAGAAACTGAAAAAAGCGGTTGGATGTGCGCTGAATGACCAGCCCGGCGATGACCGCCAGAAAGAGGTAGCCCACGATGTAGCCGCCGGTGGGGCCGAGAATCTTGCCCATGCCGCCGGAATAGCCGGCGAATACCGGCAGGCCCACGGCGCCGAGAAGGACGTACACCAGCACGCTGGCCGTCCCCCACTTCCAGCCAAGCAGATAGGCGATGAAGCAGATGGCCAGTGTGGCGAAGGACAGGGGAACGGGGCCTACGGGGACGGACAGGGGGCCGAGGATGCACAGCACGGCGGCCATCAGGGCGGCCAGCACCAGACTGCGGACGGGGAAGCGGGCGGTATTCATGAGGAAGGCTCCTTTTAACGTAAACTGAATTACAAAATAAGTATACGATAGAGACGCACCAAATGTCAACTGATAAATCAGACGGGTTTACATATCGGAGACGGCGAAAAATTGTAAGGGGAGAACAGGTTTTTTGTAAGGAAAAGGCGGGCGCAGATTGTTAAAAAAATTGACAACTTTGCGGAAATAAGATATAATAATCAAGAAAAATTTGATAGTACACGGCCGACGGGGTTCCCGCCGGCGTTGGATATTTAACAGAAAGCGGGTGTTTATATGAAAAAGGACCGGGTTTCTACCGCGGTGATCCGCCGCCTGCCCCGCTATTACCGCCATCTGGATGATCTTTACCGCAGCGGCTCTGTCCGCATTTCATCCAGTGCCCTCGCCAAGTCCATGGGGCTGACCGCCTCCCAGATTCGGCAGGATCTGTCCTGCTTCGGCGAGTTCGGCCAGCAGGGCTACGGCTACAATGTGGAGCGCCTTCGTGGTGAGGTGGCGGAAATTCTGGGCATGAACCGGAACCATACCGCCATCATTCTGGGCGCGGGCAACCTGGGCCGGGCGCTGATCGAAAACTTCCCCTTCCGCTTCAACGGCTTCCGGCTGGTGGCCGCCTTCGATGTGGAGCCAACCATCGTGGGCACCCGGCTGGGGGGCGTGCCTGTCTACCACATTGACATGGTGGAAAATTTCGTCCGGGAGCACAATGTCAGCGTCGGTGTGCTCACCGTACCCGCATCGGTGGCGGCGGAGAGCGCCCGGCGGCTGGTGCGCAGCGGCATTCAGGGCATCTGGAACTTCACCAATGTGGAGCTTCCGCAGGCCGATGTGGAAAAGGTAAAGGTGGAGGACGTCCACTTCGCGGACAGCCTTCTCACCCTGAGCTACATGATCTCTGAGGACGAGCTATGAAGAAATTGATCCGGGCCGCGGCCTTTGGCCTTGCCGCCGTGGCGGCGGTGTGCGCCTTCAGCTTTGCCAGCGGGCAGAATACGCTGGTCTCCCTGAGCTATCTGAACAACACTTACGCCGCACAGCTGACCGATACGCTCAAGACCGGCCTTGCCGGACTGGACACGGTGTATGAGGAAGCGGTCGCGAAACGCAGCGGTCAGAGTGCCGGTAAGACCGATTCCTCGTGGACGGCCACCGACTCCATCCGGATGGTATATCCCCGCTCCGGCGAGACGGTGACGCTGTCTGCCGGTTCCGGCCTGCTGTGGGTCTCCGGCAGCGGCACCGCGTCCGTCCTGCTGCTGGACGCGACGGCGGGGGAGGAGCTTGCCGCCGGGAGCGCGCTGAAGGCGGGTCATCACTACCTTGCCGAGGAGAAGGCGGTCATCACCGCGTCCTCGTCCGCCGCCTGCGGGGCGGAGGGGCTGTGGCAGACCACCGCCACGGGTACCGCACCGGTGGAGTCTCCCTTCACCGATGTTGCCGCCGGCGCATGGTATTATGACTCCGTCATGTATGTGGTGGAGCACAAGCTGTTCACCGGCACCGGGGCCAACACCTTCTCGCCCACGGCGAACATGAACCGGGCCATGCTGGTGACGGTGCTGTACCGTCTGGCGGGCAGCCCGGCGGTGTCCGGCTCCATGCCCTTTACCGACGCGGCGGAGGGTCAGTGGTACTCCGATGCTGTCATCTGGGCCTCCCGGACCGGCATCGTCACGGGCACCGGGGCAGATACCTTCTCGCCTGACCAGTCCGTCACCCGGGAGCAGATCGCGGTGATGCTCCGGCGGTACGCGGCCTACTACGGCTATGATACCTCAGCCGCTGCCGACCTGTCCGGCTATTCCGACGCCGGGAAAATCAGCGGCTTCGCGCAGGACGGCGTGTCCTGGGCGGTGGCGGAGGGGCTTATCAAGGGCTCCGGCAACAAGCTCTCCCCGAAAAACAGCGCCAGCCGCGCGGAGGTGGCGACCCTGCTCCAGCGGTACTCCGGCTGGCTGTCCGGAACCTGATAAAAAATGTGCGCCGCCCGGCTTTTACCGGGCGGCGCTTTTCGTACCATGTTGCCGGTACATGGAGCGGGGGAGATAATCCGGCGGCGGGCTGCCGAGTGAGGAGTCACGCAGAAAGGCGGGGCGGAAGTCCCGCTTTTCCGATGCTTCCGGGGCGCCAAAAAAATTTGCAAAAAAATAAAAATAGGGCTTGCATTTTTGAAAATAGTGTGCTAATATAATTAAGCTGTCTGAGGGAAACCTCAAAGGACGGTATGCGGCTGTAGCTCAGCTGGATAGAGTGTTTGGCTACGAACCAAAAGGTCGGGGGTTCGAATCCCTTCAGCCGTACCAAAAAGAAAAGCACCGCTATGCGGTGCTTTTCTTTTTTTGGTTTCGCTCCCAAGAGGATTTAACATGCTCGGCGGAAGTGAATTCCGCCTGCGCCAAGGTTTTGCTGCGCAAAACGCTTGTACGGCGCATCAGCGCCGCCCCACTGTGTGGGGCCCCTGCCGTCTGCTTACACTGGCTTGTGGGTTGATGAGACGGGG
>CAYNEH010000135.1:0-4870 GCA_964396195.1 uncultured Oscillospiraceae bacterium | reverse complement strand
AAAAGGGCCCCGCCGTGGATGACGCTGTTCCGGCTCCAGTCCCTGCAGGTCTACAACGGCATGGCGATGCCCGACTGGGGCCCCGCCGTCGATGGGCTGGACATGGACAATATCGTCACCTACGTCCGGCCCAACACCCGCATGAGCGCCAAGTGGTCCGACGTGCCCGACGACATCAAGGACACCTTTGAGCGGCTGGGCATCCCCCAGGCGGAGCGCAAGTCGCTGGCGGGCGTGGGCGCGCAGTACGACTCCGAGCTGGTGTACCACAACCTGCAGGAGTCCGTGGCCGCCAAGGGCGTGGTGTATACCGACCTTGAAAGCGCCCTGCACGGCGAGTATGCCTCCATGATCCAGAGTCACTTCATGAAGCTGGTCACACCCAGAGATCACAAGTTCGCCGCCCTGCACGGCGCGGTGTGGTCGGGCGGTTCCTTCGTGTACGTGCCGCCCGGGGTGTCGGTGGAGATCCCGCTCCAGTCCTACTTCCGGCTCAACGCCCCCGGCGCGGGTCAGTTCGAGCACACCCTCATCATCGTGGACGAGGGGGCGTCCCTCCACTTCATCGAGGGCTGCTCCGCCCCGAAGTACAACGTGGCCAACCTCCACGCGGGCTGCGTGGAGCTGTACGTGGGCAAAAACGCCAGACTGCGCTATTCCACCATCGAGAACTGGTCCAAGAACATGTACAACCTGAACACCAAGCGGGCCGTGGTGGAAGAGGGCGGCGTCATGGAATGGGTGTCCGGTTCCTTCGGCTCCCACGTGTCCTACCTGTACCCCATGACCATTCTGAAAGGGAAGAAGTCCCGGATGGAGTTCACCGGCATCACTTTCGCCGGAAAGGGGCAGGATCTGGACACCGGCGCGAAGGTGGTCCACGTGGGGGAGGAGACATCCTCCTATATCAACACGAAATCCATCTCCAAGGACGGCGGCGCCGGCACCTTCCGCAGCGCCGTGGTCATCGGGGAGAAGGCCGCGCGGAGCAGGGCGGCGGTGTCCTGCCAGTCGCTGATGCTGGATGACCGCTCCCGGTCGGACACCATCCCGGCCATGGACATCCGCACCGGCGACGCCGACGTGGGCCACGAGGCCAAGATCGGCCGCATCAGCGACGACGCGGTGTTTTACCTCATGAGCCGGGGCATCAGGGAAGAGGACGCCCGGGCCATGATCGTCAGCGGCTTCGCGGACAACGTGTCCAAGGAGCTGCCCCTGGAATACGCGGTGGAGATGAACAATCTCATCCGCCTTGAGATGAAAGGCAGCATCGGCTGACCGCCGGTGAAACGAGGTGACAGAGCATGGCAGATAATATGGAGATCCGGGTCAATCCCCTGCCCTCGCGGACATGGAATTGGCTGAAGATGAACGACAGCCCGCTGGCGATCCGGCCGGTGACGGCGGGCGGCGATCTTGCGGTCAGCGGGCTGACGCCGGGCCTTGCGTGGGCGGACGGCGTGACGCCGGACGGCCGCTGGGCGGACGTGGAGACCGGCATGGGCCGGGAATTTGACCGGCTGCTGGACAAATCCCCCGCCGCCATCCTGACGGCGGAGCCGGGCACTCACCCGGCGGAGCCGGTGGTTATCCGCTGGGCCTGCCCCGACGGGGGACAGACGGCGGACCGCATTCTCATCGAGGCGGGGGCGGACAGCGAGCTGTCCGTCGTCCTTGTCCTCAGCGGCGGCCGGGACGGGCTGGGCGCGGTGCAGACCAAGGTCCGCGCGGCGGCGGGCGCGAAGGTCGGCGTGTACGCCGTCCAGATGATGGACGGCACGGCGGTGAGCCTGTGCGACTACGGCGCGGTGTGCGGTGAAAACGCCCGGGCGGAGCTGGTGCGGCTGGAGCTGGGCGGCGCCCGGGGGTACACCGGCGTGTACACCCGGCTGGACGGCGATAACAGCGAGTTTGCGGCCGACGCGGGCTATCACGTCCGGGGCGGCCGGCGGCTGGACATGAACTACACCGTCCGCCACGTGGGCAAAAAGACCCGCAGCGAGATGCGTGCCTCCGGCGTGCTGGAGGAGGACGCCTCCAAGATCTTCCGGGGCACCATCGACTTTCCCCGGGGCTGCCGGGGGGCCAAGGGCAGCGAGACGGAAGAGGTGCTCCTGCTGGGCGACAAGCAGATCAATCAGACCATCCCCCTCATCCTCTGTCAGGAGGAGGACGTGGAGGGCGACCACGGCGCCACCATCGGCCGGCTGGACGAGCAGGTGCTGTTCTACATGGCATCCCGGGGCATCAGCCGGGCGGCGGCGGAGCGCATCATCGCCCGGGCCCGTCTGGACGCGGTGAGCGCCCTGATCCCGTCGGACGCCGTCCGGGCGGAGATTGCCGATTTCTTGAAGCCGGAGGGCGAAGGAGACAGCCATGAAGAGCTATAAGCAGGATTTCCCGCTGCTGGCGGGGCAGGATATCGCCTATCTGGACAGCGCCGCCACCGCCCAGCGGCCCCGGGCGGTGTTGGACGCGGTGCGGGATTTTTACGAGACGGCCAACGCCAACCCTCTCCGGGGGCTGTATACGCTTGGGGTGGAGGCCACCGACCGCTATGAGAGCGCCCGGGAGCGGGTGCGCCGGTTCCTCAACGCCAAGAGCACCGGCGAGATCGTCTTTACCCGGAATACCACCGAGAGCCTGAATCTGGTGGCGTACAGCTACGGCCTTAACAATCTCGGCCCGGAGGACGAGATCGTGGTGTCCGTCACCGAGCACCACAGCAACATTCTCCCGTGGCAGATGGTGGCCCGGCAGACCGGGGCGAAGCTGAACTATCTGGAGTGCGGGCCGGACGGTTCCTTCCCCGACGAGCGGCTTGACGCGGTTTTCACCGACAGAACGAAGCTGGCCGCCATCGGCCACGTGTCCAACGTGCTGGGCCGGGTGAACCCGGTGGAGAAGGTCATCGCCCGGGTCCATAAAAACGGCGGCGTGGCGGTGGTGGACGCCGCCCAGAGCGCCCCTCACATGAAGCTGGATGTGCAGGCGCTGGACGCGGACTTTCTGGCCTTTTCCGGCCACAAGGTCATGGCTCCCATGGGCATCGGCGTGCTGTACGGCAAGCGGGCACTGCTGGAGGCCATGCCCCCCTTTCTCACCGGCGGCGAGATGATTGAGTCCGTCACCCGGGAGGGGGCCACTTATGCGGAGCTGCCCAACAAGTTCGAGGCGGGCACGGTGAATGCCGGCGGGGCCGTTGGCCTTGCCGCCGCGCTGGACTATCTGGAGCAGGTGGGCTTTGACGAGATCCATGCCCGGGAGCAGGCGCTGACGAAGCTGGCCTTCGACGGGCTGACATCCATCCCCGGCGTCCGCATTCTGGGCAGCAGTGACCCGGCGGAGCACTGCGGCATTCTGAGCTTTACCGTGGACGGAGTCCACCCCCACGACATCGCCGCCATTCTGGACGGGGACGGGGTGGCCGTCCGGGCCGGGCACCACTGTGCCCAGCCGCTGCTGGCCTATCTGGGTGTGCGGTCCTCCGCCCGGGCGAGCCTTGCCTTTTACAACGACGAGGACGACGTGGCGCGGCTGATCCGCAGCCTGAGCGCAGTAAGGGGGAAGATGGGTCTTGGCTGATACGTTTTACAATGAGGTGCTCACCGACCACAACCTCCATCCCCTCCACAAGGAGAAGCTGGAGGACGCGAATCTGGTTCTGGAAGGGGTCAACCCATCCTGCGGCGACGACATTATTCTTCAGCTGAAGGTGGAGGACGGAGTCATCACCGGCGGTTCCTTCGAGGGGGACGGCTGCGCCGTGTCCCAGGCGTCGGCGGACATCATGCTGGACATGGTCATCGGCCGGACGAAGGATGAGGCCGTCCGCCTGGCGGAACTGTTTCTGAAAATGATCCGGGGTGAGTGCGGCGAAGCGGAGATCGACGAGCTGGAAGAGGCCGGAGCCTTGCAGGACATCGCCCACATGCCCGCCCGGGTGAAGTGCGCGGTGCTGGGCTGGCGGACCATGGAGCAGCTGCTGGCACCGAAGAACGGCTTCACCGGCGCGGTGACCACGGAAAAGGAATAACACGACCTGTCCGCCCGGAAGGGCGGCGGAGACGGGTAAGGCGGCCGTTTTGCCAACATTTCGGTGCGTTCAGGTCATGAAATGAAGAAATTCGGGCGGGGACTGCCATTGACGGCGGGGCGTCCGGGGTGTAACATAGTGCTGTTTAAAACGATCCGTATTCACCGGGTCACGGAAAGGAGGACCGGCGCGGAGCTGCGTCGGGACTGCACATATGAAATACGATTTTACCAGTATTCTGGATCGGAAGGGCAAGGATGCCATCGCGCTGGACGCGCTGGGCCACGGCACTGCCCCCGGCGCGCCCAAAGACGGCTTTGACCCCATCCCCATGTGGGTGGCGGACATGAACTTCCCCGTGCTCCACACCATTACCGACGCTATGATCGCCCGGGCTCAGCACCCGTCCTTCGGCTATTTCGCCCCCAGCGATGAATATTTTGACTCCATTATCCGCTGGCAGGAGGATCGCAACCACGTCACCGGCCTCACCCCTGAGTGCATCGGCTATGAAAACGGCGTGCTGGGCGGCTTGATCAGCGCCATGAACGTGTTCTGCTCCCGGGGCGGCAGCGTGCTGCTCCACTCTCCCACATACATCGGCTTCACCAGCACACTGGAGAACAGCGGATATCACATCGTGCTCAGCCCGCTGGTGCAGGACGAGCAGGGCGTGTGGCGGATGGACTACGAGGACATGGAGCGGAAAATTCGGGAAAACCATATCCACGCCGCCGTGTTCTGCTCCCCCCACAACCCCTGCGGCCGGGTGTGGGAGCGCTGGGAGATCGAGAAGGCCATGGAGATCTATAAGGCCAACGATGTCATGGT
>CAYNEH010000134.1:0-4913 GCA_964396195.1 uncultured Oscillospiraceae bacterium | reverse complement strand
CGGTTTTTCGGGGCTGAAATAACAGCCAGCTTCGTTTTCCTCGTTGCCGGGCGACAGCCCGGCTGCCTCGTCATCCTCGCTGACCGCCGTTTCCGCACCCGAAAAACTCCGAAGGACTTTCCGGCGAGCGATGATGGAGGGACGGCAAGGAAGAGGACACCGGTGGGCTGACGCCCACCAAGGACGATGACGCCGTCCAGCACCCATCAGGGCCGCCGGAAAGCGTATCTGCTCTTGCCAATCGAGGGTAAAGAAACGGAGGGCGAACTCTGTGAATGATAAGACCCATCTGAGCATCCGCATGAACAGCGAGCTCCACGACAAATTTCAGTATGTGGCAGCCTACGAGGGCCGATCCATGAGCGGGCAGATCATCTACCTGCTCAATAAGTGCGTCAAGGATTTCGAGCGGGCCAACGGCCCCATTGAGCAGCCGGAGGGGCGGGAATGAGCCTGCGGGAGCGGCTGCTGGATCTGCTGTATCCGCCCAAGTGTCCCTTCTGCGGAAAAGTGCTGGACAGCGGGGAGCAGGGGCTGTGCGCGTCCTGCCAGAAAGGCCTTCCGTGGACGGCGGAAGGGGAGGGGCAGGTGCCGGAATTCTGCGACGGGTGCCTGTCGCCGCTGTGGTACCGGGAGAATGTGCCCGACGGGGTGCGGCGGTACAAGTTCGGCGGCGGTCAGAACCACGCCCGGCTGTTCGGTACCCTTATGGCTCAGTGTCTGAGCGACCGCCTGCATGAGCCGGCAGACGTCATCACCTACGCGCCGCTGTCCGCCGAACGCCTGCGGGAGCGCGGGTACGATCAGGCCCGCCTGCTGGCGGAGCGGGTGGGAGAGCTGACCGGCATCCCGGTGGAGCCGCTGCTGGAAAAGACCCGGAATACCATGGCGCAGTCTCACCTGGAGGAGGTCTCCGCCCGGCGGGCCAACGTCCAGGGCGCATACCGCGCAAAGCCCGGCGCGGAGGTGCAGGGGCGGCGGATCGTGCTGGTGGACGACGTGGTGACCACCGGCTCGACGCTGTCCGAGTGCGCGGTGTGCCTGAAGGCTGCGGGCGCGGCGTCGGTGACGGCGCTGACGCTGGCCCGGGCGAGAAAATAGGCGCGGCGGGGAAAAATGCCGTTGCAATCTGGCAGGCGGTCGGGTATAATAACAGGGTAAACTCCAAAATGGGGCCATTGCAGGTCTTACAGGGTACTAAACTGGATAAGATTCCAGACGGAATATTTGATTGAGGTGTAGAGACTATGTCCATGTTTGCGAAAGATATCGGCATCGATCTGGGCACGGCCAGCGTTCTGGTCTATGTGAAAGATAAGGGCATCGTGCTGCGTGAGCCGTCGGTGGTGTCCATCGACAAGAACACCGGCAAGCTGCTGAAGGTCGGCACCGAGGCCCAGCAGATGCTGGGCCGCACCCCCGGCAACATCATCGCCATCCGCCCGCTGCGGGATGGTGTCATCTCCGACTACGACATGACGGAGCGGATGCTCCGGGAGTTCATCCGCAAGGTGGCCCCCATCCGCCTGTTCAAGCCGAGAATTATGATCTGTGTGCCTTCCGGCATTACTGAGGTCGAGGAGCGCGCCGTCATCGATGCTGGCATTCAGGCCGGTGCCCGCCGGGTCTACCTCATTGAGGAGCCGCTGGCCGCCGCCATCGGCGCGGGCATCGACATCTCCAAGCCCGACGGTCACATGGTGGTGGACATCGGCGGCGGTACCGCCGATATCGCCGTCATCTCCCTGTCCGGCATCGTGGAGTCCGCCTCCATCAAGGTGGCCGGCGACGCCTTCAGCGAGGCTGTGGTGAAATACATCCGCAAGAAGCACAACGTGCTCATCGGCGACCGCACCGCCGAAGAGCTGAAGATGAACATCGGCTGCGTGTTTCCCCGCCCTGAGGAGATCACCATGGAGATCAAGGGCCGCTGCCTGATGACCGGCCTGCCCCGTGTGTTCTCCGTCAGCTCTTCCGAGATGATCGAGGCCTTCGAGGAACCCTGCGCCCGGGTGTTGGAAGCCATCCACGCCGTGCTGGAGCGCACGCCTCCCGAGCTGGTGGCCGACATCGCCACCAACGGCATCGTCATGACCGGCGGCGGCTCGCTGGTCTGGGGCTTTGACAAGCTGGTGGAGTCTCACACCGGCATTGAGACCTATGTGGCGGACGACGCTATCTCCTGCGTGGCCCACGGCACCGGCAAGAGCCTTGAGTGGATCGGAGACATGCAGGACGGCACCCTGAACATCTCCCGCAGCAAGCAGATGCTGTAAGACGAAACCGGGTATAGATGAAACCCCTGTGCCTTTGGCACCGTTCATCGAGCACAATCTGCAGCAGGCGGCGCACATGATCAGGAACGGACAGGGCAGGAGAAAAGAGAGCCCGCAAAGCCAACATTGAAACGGCTTTGCGGGTTTTTGTATAGGATAAAAGAAAAGTCCAGCCGGCGCAGCAGCGGACAAGCGGGGCTTCAGGACTGAGACAGGGCAGTGAAGCTATGGCGGTGTATCGTGCAGTGCCGCCGCATCAAACATGGAAGGATGAGATACGATGTCCACGTTGTGTATGCACTACTTTGGCATTTTGAGAGCCATGGTGCTTGGTGAAAACGGCTACCAATTTGTCACCAAGGCGGAAGAAGCGGCTTATAAAGCAGCGAAAGAGAAAGCAAAAGCGGAAAAGAAGCAGGCACCGGCGGGGAAAGCGGCTGGTGACGCAGCAAAAGCGGAAAAAAAGCAGCAGCCGGTGAAAAAACCGGGGAGGCTGCTGAAAAATCTCCCTCTGGATGAGGCCATGAAAATGCTCAGTCAGAAGCTGGAGGATGACGGCCCCGACCGGGATCATCTTCCGGAGGCTCTGGAGAACTTCCGCAAGGTAAAAGCTTTGGTGGGAATTTCCCCTGAAAACTTCCATCCCAGCTATGAGAACAATGTCAAGGAGATGCAGAGGCGCTTTGACTATTCTAAGCAGTGCCGCGAAGCCCTGCTCAAGTGCCTTGAGACCAGAGTGAAGCAGTACCAGCGCTGGGATCAGATTGTCGAAGGGCTGCAGGGTATTCAGCCCGATGCCGGCTCGCACCGCTGGAGAGAGCGCCTCCTGCGGCTTGATGATACGCCGGAAAGCCGGCTCCACAATGAACGGATCGTTATGCTGTCCGCTTTGCTGGACGGAAAGATCAGCGAGAGGGCGTTTAAGGACCAGCGTTATCAGGCGTATCGCGGAGCGGGAAAGAGCAGGAAAGAGGCACGCAGGCTGGCGCAGGAGGAATACGAGAGCCCGGCAGACTGCCTGCTGGAGGCTCTGCAGAACCGAATCAATGAGACAATCGGCAAAATGCCCCAGATCAAGACTGCAGTCACCGATATTCTGAACGGCAAGGCACAGAATCTGGACGAAGCATACAGGGTAGCAGAGGATGACGGCATCTATCTGATGATGAATGTTAACGACGCGTTGCAGGAGCTTCAGGGCAGGCTGAAGAATTTTGAGGCGCGAAAGGATGGCATTAAGAAGCAGATCAAGGAATGGGAGACGATCGGCTGCACCGTGCAGGCAACGCAGGAATTTGCAGAGGATGTTGCAAATCCGTATTATTCCTTCCTGGATCCCCTGGAGATGCATAAGGCCAGCATTGGTTATCTCAATCTGGACCAGACGGAAGACCCGCTTGGCGTCTACATGACCACCTTCCGCACAAACATTGTCAAGGCAGAAACCTTTTGCATGGGACCGACTCTGAATCAGTACGGCTTTGAGGAGAGCAGCAACGAAAACCCGGAAAATGACATTATGGTCTACCACAAGGACGGAAAAGCTCTGATTTTCCCGCTGAAAAGCACGGAGTGGAAGGATGGTCAGCTCCAGTTCAATGTCGACGAGAATGCCCCCGGGCGGCTTGTGGATAAAAATCTCAGGCAGGACATGGCGCACTACCAGGAGGAGTTTGACAAGCTGAATATCGATGCACAGTCTCCGATGGCTGCGGTCGGCAGCGCCCTTACGGCGCTGAAGGATGCGCAGCTGGGCGATAATCCTGCTGAGGAAGTGTACTTCGACTTTACAGAGAAATTTTCAAACCTGAAAAAGGCATCGGAGGCCTGTATTACAGCCCACGAAGTATCCCCCCAGCAGATCAGGCTTGCAAAGGATCTAAAGTCCTTTGCGGACACAAAGCTCCAGCAGCTTGCCGATGTAAGGAGCCACCAGAGCCTTGTGATGATGAAAGAGGCTGTAAAGGACAATATCCGGGCGGATGGAAACAGAACCGCAAGTGCCATGAATGACGTGGAGTTTGATGCCGAATTCCGGGCGGCAACAGCTGCACCCAGACAGTATGCGCAGTCGGGCAAACGCTCCAGATCGGGGATGGCAAACCAGAAAATTGATGAGTATATCAAGAGCAAGTGGGAGAGCTATGTCACGGAGAAGGCAGCTGCCGAGAAGCATAAGGACATCGATGATTTCGCAGCGGAAAACGACGGAATCTGCAAACGGGTTCTGGCTGCTCGGGTGGTACAATCCCTTATGGCCAACGAGACAAAAATGTTTCCTTCGGAGAAGGATCAGCGGGTGATGCAAGAGTATGTCATCAACGGAAAACTGGATAATCTGGTGCATATGGTCTGGAACTCCGAGAGCTTCTGCGACCAGGTTCGCTGCCTTGACCTGAGCAACCGGGCGGACGCTGAGAAGCTTATGAAGGACGGCATACCCAAGCTGGTGGCAAAGGATATTACGAAGAACTTCCTGCAAACGAAGCGGCAGAATCAGCCGGAAAACGTGCCGCCCCAAAATGCCGCAAACAACGATGCGCCTGTGGTGCGGAATAACCGGAACGGTCCTGTACTGTGAAAAAATCGGAACCAATGAAGATACGCAAACAGGACGGCCTGTGCCGTCCTGTTTGC
>CAYNEH010000133.1:0-4961 GCA_964396195.1 uncultured Oscillospiraceae bacterium | reverse complement strand
CTCTCACCCGCCTGCGGCGAGGTGCGGATAACATAGTCCGCGGTGATCTCGTCATCGTTCTCATATTCCGGTTCCGGCACAAGGCCCAGCTTGGTCAGTTCGTTCATGGCGGAGATGCCATATTTATTTTCCAGTTCCGGCACAACAATGGTTTCCGAAGCTTGCGAGATCACTACGGTGATCTCGCTGCCCTCCCTTGCGCTTTCGCCAGCCTTGGGATTCTGCTCGATGACGGTGTTTTCTTCGTATTCGTCGCTCTCCTGATATTCAACCTTCAGGGTAAAGCCCTCGTAGAGTGAGGTATCCTCCTGAAGCTGGGACAGGGTATACGGAGACAGGTCGGGCACTTCCAGATCCTTGGGTGTGGTAGTCATGCCCTTGATGAAGAAGTTGTAAATGAAGAAGAACATACCGCCCGCAAACACAAGGATGGCCAGAATGGCAATGAGAATGGGCGGAACGCTCCGGCGGCGGGGTTCTTCCTCCTCGTCGTCATAATCGTCCTCCACCGGCTGGCGCTGGGCCCGGGCTGGGCGGCGGTAGCTACTGTCATCCCGGTTGCCCGGCGTTTCGTGGCTCTGGCCGCGATGGCTGCGCTGAACCTCCGCCTCCTGCTTGATGTCTGCCACGGGGACGACCCGGGTGGGCTCGTCAAGTAAGGCTTCCACCTCGCGGGCGTGCTTGGGAACCACGTCCGGATTCTTACGGAATTCCTCCAGATCGTCCAGCATCTCGTCGGCGGAAACATATCTGTCTTCCACCTTAGGCGCCATGGCCTTCAAAGTAATAGCTTCCAGTGCGGGTGGGATACTGGGGTTCAGATCCCGGGGAGGAATGGGGATGGAGTTGATGTGCTGGATTGCCACAGAAACGGGAGTCTCCCCCTCGAAGGGAAGACGGCCGGTCAGCATCTCGTACAGCACCACACCGGCAGAATAAAGGTCGGAGCGGCCGTCGATGTGACTGCCTCTCGCCTGCTCAGGAGAGATATAGTGGACGGAACCCAGCGCTTCCTGCGTCAGGGTAGCCTGCGCCGCACTGGTGATGCGGGCGATGCCAAAATCCGTGACCTTGACGCTGCCGTCTCGGAGCACCAGAATATTCTGGGGCTTGATGTCCCGGTGGATAATGCCCCGGCTGTGGGCATGGCCCAGTGCCCGGACAATCTGTGTAATGAAGTGGAGCGCTTCGCGCCAGTTCAGGGGGGCGCCCCGCTTCTGCATATACTGCTTGAGGGTCATCCCGTCCACAAGCTCCATGACGATGTAGTCCAACCCTTCTGAGTGGCTTACATCGTACACGGTGACGATATTGACGTGGGAGAGCATAGCGACGGCCTGAGACTCATCGTGAAAGCGACGGCGAAACTCCGCGTCGCTGGCAAGCTCCGGCTTGAGAATTTTGACGGCCACCAGACGGTTGAGCCGGTGGCACCGAGCCTTATACACCACGGCCATGCCGCCCGTGCCGATGCACTCCAGTATCTCATACCGGTTATCGAGCATTTTACCTATGTACTGATCCATGGTAAATGTCCTCCTACGTTACAGTTGGGCAATGACGGCCGTCACGTTGTCCGGCGCGCCCCGTTCCAGTGCCAGCCGCAGCAGCCGCTGACAGCAACCTTCTTTATCGGCTGCCACGACCTCCCGGCGAAGCTCCTCGTCCGTGACAGTGTTGGACAGGCCGTCTGAGCACAGCACCAGATACCCGCCCTGATTTTCTTCCTCGAACAGATCGGCCCGGACAGATCGATCCACGCCAACGGCCCGGGTGATGAGGTTTTTCCGGGGATGATTTCTGGCCTGCTCCGGGGTGATCTCGCCGCGCTCCACCAAATCCTCAACGAGGGAATGATCCCGGGTCACCCGGGTCATGTCACCGTTCACGATTGCATAGCACCGACTGTCGCCCACGTTGACCACATAGAGCTTTTCCGGCGTAATCAGCGCGGCCACAAGCGTGGTGCCCATGCCGCGGTATGCCTCTTCCGCTGCTGAAAGCTCATGTACACGTTCATTTGCTGCCGCCGCCGCGTCCAGCATGACCTGCCCAGACCCAGCACCCTGCGCGAAGTTCTGCTTCACAGATGCCACGAACGCCTCTACCGCTGTACTGCTGGCCACATTGCCTGCCAGGGCACCGCCCATGCCGTCGCACACAATGGCCAGCGCCGTCTGATCATCGTCCAGCCGCTCGATGGCGTAACTGTCCTGATTGTCACTTCTTACGGCACCTATGTCCGTAATGCCCCACAGATTCATTGCTCTGTATCCTTTCTGCTCTGGCTGTTCTCCTGCATGTGCTTGCGCCGCAACTGCCCGCAGGAGGCGTCAATGTCCCCGCCCAGCTTGCGCCGCACCGTTGCGGTGACGCCTTGACTTTCCAGTCGCTGCTGGAACTGGCGCACCCGCCGGCTGGGCTTGAGCGGTGATTCCGCCACGTTGTTCAGAGGGATGAGGTTCACGTGCCCCGGCATTCCCCGAAGCAGCTCCACCAGCCGGTCCGCCTGCGCGTCACCATCGTTGACCCCGTCAATCATGGCGTATTCAAAGGAAATCCGCCGGCCGGTGGTCTCGAAATAGTGTCGGCAGGTATCCAGCAGTGTCTCCACTCCTACCGCCCGGTTCACCGGCATCAACCGGGAGCGGGTCTCATCGTCCGGCGCGTGGAGGGATACACTTAAAGTTAATTGTAACCCCAATTGAGCCAGTTTGTCAATTTTCCTCACAAGGCCACAGGTGGATACCGAGATGTGCCGCATCCCGATGTTCAGCCCGTCCGGGTGGTTGACCAGCGTGAGGAACCGCAGAACATTGTCAAAATTGTCCAGCGGCTCGCCAATGCCCATCATGACGATGTTGGAGATGTCGTCCCCACTGTCCAGTTGGGTGAAGATTACCTGATCCAGAATCTCCGATGCTGTCAGATCCCGCACCTTGCCGCCCAGCGTGGACGCGCAGAACACACAGCCCATGTTGCATCCGACCTGACAGGATACGCACACAGTATTGCCATGCTTGTAACGCATCAAAACCGTCTCAATGCAATTTCCATCTCGGAGCCGCCAGAGGTACTTGATTGTGCCGTCCAACTTTGAGACCTGCTTGCGCTCTGCCACCGGTGCAGTGATATAGCACTCCTCCGCCAGCCTGGCCCGCAGGGGCTTTGCCAGATTACTCATTTCGTCAAAGGAAGTGACGCCCCGCTGAAGCCACTGAAAGATCTGTTTTGCCCGGAAGGCGGGCTGGCCCAGTTCCTTCATATAGATACCCAGCTCTTCCGGTGTCATGGATTTGATGTCTCTCACCGTGCGTTCACCTGCTTTTTCTCAGCTTCGCCATAAAGAATCCGTCCGTCCCGTGGATATGCGGCCAAAGAGTCAGCATCCCGGGTGCCTCGCCGATCTCCGGCAGCGTGAAGGCTTCCAGCGCAAATTCCGGATGCGTTTCCAGAAATTCTGTCACAATGTCCTCATTTTCCCGCCGCAGCAGCGTACAGGTGGAGTACAGCAGCACGCCGCACGGTTTCACATATCGGCAGCAGTTGTTCAGAATCGCCGCCTGCACCCTTGGCAGACCAATCAGCGGCTCCGGATCCTTATACCTTATGTCCGGTTTCTTCCGGATGATGCCCAGTCCGGAGCATGGAACGTCCGTAATGACCGTGTCAAAGATGTTTTCCCACTCCGGCCGGAACTGCGTTCCGTTTTGAAGCTCCGCCGTGACGTTGAAAATGCCCAGCCGCCTGCAGCCCGCTTCGATGAGCTTCAGCTTATGGGGGTGAATGTCGCAGGAGACAAGCCTTCCTTCGCCGTTCATCAGGGATGCCGCCGCAAAGGTCTTACCCCCCGGTGCGGCACAGCAGTCCAGCACGCTCTGCCCGGGAGCCGGGGCCGCCGCCATGACTGACAGCTTTGCCGCTGCGTCCTGAATGTAGAACCAGCCTTGCTGATAGGCCTCCAGCCGCTCCAAATCGCCGGTGCCGGAAAGCTCCAGACAGTCCGGCACCCACGGATGAGACCGCGCCGTCACGCCCTGCTCCGCCAGAGACTCCAGCACCTGATCCGCCGCAGCTCGCAGTCGGTTCACCTGTGCGGTGGTGGGCGGCTGCTCATTGTCGGCACAAAGAAGCTGCTCCGTCCCCTCCTGCCCCAGCTGCTCGCAGAACAACTTCACCAGCCAGCGTGGGTGGCTGTACCGGATGGACATGGTTTCCGCCCAGTCCCCGCCCTGCGGCTGGGGCAGCGTGTCCCGCTCCCGGAGGAACGAGCGCAGGATGGCGTTGACCATGCCGGACGCCCGAGGATTCCGGCTGTATTTTTTCGTGAGCTTCACCGCTTCGTTGACGGCGGCGCTGTCCGGCACCCGATCCATCAACAGCAGCTGATAGAGGGCCAACCGCAGATTGCACAGCACCGGGACGTCCAGCTTTTCCAGTTTGATGTTGGAGTAGCGGCTCAGGTGCCAGTCCAGCAGCAGCTGGTTCTGCAACACACCGAAGCACAACCGGGTGGCCAGTGCCGCATCCCGCCGGTCAAGGCCGCCTGAGCGGATCTCTTTTTTCAGATGTCCGTCCGACCACGCACCCTGCCGCTGACAGGCAACCAATGTACGCAGCGCGGCCTCTCTGGCGTTTGCCATGGGCGGCACCCTCCTGTTCTCAGTTTGCTTTGATGGGGTGGCCCAGCAGAAACGCCGTGGCCGCCATTCGCTTTTTCCCGTCTGGCTGCAGCTCGTCGATGCGCAGCACCTGTCCGTCACCGCATGCAACCTTCAGTGCCTTTTTGTCCGCCTGAACCACGGTGCCCGGCGCTCTTCCGGTGCTCTCCCCTGTCAGCGTTGTCTTCCAAATCTTACACCGCACACCGTCAATCTCTGCCGTGGCGGATGGCCAAGGAGCCAGCACCCGAACCTGATCGTGAAGCTGCCGCGCCGTCCGGTTCCAGTCCATGGGCGACT
>CAYNEH010000132.1:0-4974 GCA_964396195.1 uncultured Oscillospiraceae bacterium | reverse complement strand
CAAGAATGGGGTCGAGAAAAAACGTTCCCCAAAGGGCGCAGCCCTTTGGTTCTTGCCTACTTTCTGTTCATACAGAAAGTAACTCGCCATCAGGCGAAACCTGTTTCTTTTCCTTCTTTCAAAAAGAAGAAAAAGTGGTGGCAGGGCTTCGCCCTGCAAATCAGAAAGGAATCCCATGGACGAACGTACCCAACAACCGAATACCCCGCAGCCCGCCAAGAAGGAAAAGCCGCCGAAAAAAAAGCACGGCTTTCTGGTTCGTGTCGTGCTCTTCCTCATCGCACTGGTCATGGTGCTCATCGCCGTGGCACTGGTGGCCTTCCGGGATACGCTGAACCTCGACTCCCTCAAGCGGTGGTTCACCTACCGGACGCTGGTGCTGTCCGACAGTGGGCAGGCCGAGGCTTTCCGCTATGACGGTGAACTGACCGACACCTTTACCGTGTTGGACGGCGACCTGCTGGTGTGCTCCAAAAACGCAATCTCCCTCTACTCCGGCAGCGGCACCCAGTACGTAAGTCAGTCGGTGGCGCTGGACAATCCCGTGGTGGACGCCAACGGCTCTCTGGCCGTGGTGTACGACGCCGGCGGCTCCGACCTCTACATTCTCGGCCAGCGATCCCTCATCTGGTCCGTTCACGACCTTGACACGATTCTGTCCGCCCACCTGAACCGGAACGGCCAGCTCACCGTGGTCACACAAGCCAGCGGCTACCGGGGCGCGGCAACGGTGTACGACAGCACCTACGCGCCGGTGGTCAGCGTCCGGCTGTCCTCCGCCTTCGTCATGGATGCCGCGCTGTCCGACGATGGGCACACGCTGGCTATCCTCACCATCGGCCAGCAGAGCGGCGACTTTGCCTCAACGCTGGAGCTGTATACCATCAACTCCGCCGCGGGCACGGCGGATCAGGCAGAGGAGTTCACCCCCGACCTCACCGCCGATCTGGGCGGCAACGTCATTCTCGCCCTGCGGCACACCGCCGACAGAATCTGGGCGCTGGGTGACCGGGGGATGTCTGTCACCGACCACACCGGAGCCACCACATCACTGGACTGGTCGGACCGCTACCTCAAGCTCTACGACCTGTCCGGAAACGGTTTCGCCGTGGCGCTGCTTGGCAAATACCGGGCGGGCAGTCAGGCCACCCTCCAGGTCATCGACGACACCGGCACCCTCATCAGCTCGCTGGAGCTGAACGAACAGGTGCTGTCCCTGTCGGCGGCCGGGCAGTATTTCGCTGTCCTCACCGGTGACAGGCTGGACATCTATACCTCCGATCTGTCGCTGTATGCCTCTCTGGAAGGCACTCAGGGCGCTCGGAAGGTGGTCCTTATGAGCGACGGTTCCGCTATTCTCATCTCCGCAGAGACCGCCAGCTTCTACGTCCCCAACTGACACAGCTTCGTTTTCCACTGATACGGGAGGTACGGCATGCAAGCCTATATCATCGACATCGTCATTATTCTGGTGCTGGCCTTTTACGTCTGGCGCGGCGCAAAAAAGGGGCTGATCCTGACGCTGTTCAGCCTGCTGGCCATCTTTGTGGCCTTTTTCGGAGCGAAGGCAGTGGCCGTGAACTTCGCAAAGCCTGTGGCCAACATCATCCGACCCTCCATCCAGCTGACCATCGAGGGCGTCATCACCGGCAAGACCCCGGCGGATCTCCCGGCGGCCAGCCCCGACCCATCTGAGAGCCAGTCGGACGGCTCCGCCGCAGCCTCCGAAAGTCCGGAGACTTCCTCCGCCGCCGGAAACAGTGACTTCACCCTTCAGCAGATTCTTGATCTCATGGGGGAAAGCGAAGTGTTCTCCGGTCTGCGCGGCTTCCTTGAGGACGCCATTAAGGAGAAAACGCTGGAGGTCACCACCACTGCGGCGGCGGCCGTGTCAGCCTATCTGGCCCGACTCATCGCCACTGCGCTGCTGTTCGGCCTGTCCTTTCTGCTGATCCTGCTGCTGTGGTTCCTCATCAGCCGGGCGCTGGATCTGGCCTTCAAGGTGCCCATCCTGTCCGCTGTCAACGGCCTCGGCGGCGGCCTGATCGGTCTCATCAAAGGCACGCTGGTGGTCATGGTAGTGGTGTGGCTGGCCCGTCTGGCCGGATTCATCACCGATGCCAACGCCGGGCCGTTGACCCGGCTCATGACCGTGCAGGCGCTGGGCGACCTGCTTCGGTCCCTCATGGCGTAAAATGTCGGAAAATTCGTACAATATCTGATATTTATCAGGCAGTCATTCACGATATGTTCATAATTTTCTGTTATAGTGCCTTAAAAATATCTTTCCTTTTGAAAGGAGTACCGCAGCGTTATGCAGCCTACGCTATGCAGCCGCTGCCACAAGAATGTGGCCGTGGTGTTTATCACAAAAATTGAGGGCGGTGAGACAAAGAACGAAGGACTTTGTCTCAAGTGCGCCCGGGATCTGGGCATCAAGCCCGTGGACGATATGATGAAGAAAATGGGCATCTCCGAGGAGGATCTCGAGTCCATTTCCAACGAGATGATGTCCGCCTTCGGCGGTGCCGAGGGGGCGGACGGCCTTCTCCCCGGTGACGAGTCGGATGACGACGAGGACGACGGCCGCACGGCCACCTTCCCCTTCCTCAACAAGCTCTTCGGCGGAAACGGCGGGCAGAATCAAAATCAGCCCGGCCCCGCCCGTGACGGAGAGCAGAACGCCCAGTCCGAGCCGCCCAAGGGTGAAAAGGGCAAGGAGGGCCGGGGAAACAAGCGCAAATTCCTTGAGAGCTACTGCATCTCCCTGAGCCGCAAGGCCGCCGAAGGAAAGCTGGACCGGATCGTGGGCCGGGACAACGAGATTGAACGTACCATCCAGATTCTCAACCGCCGGCAGAAGAACAACCCCTGTCTCATCGGCGAGCCCGGCGTGGGCAAGACCGCCATTGCCGAGGGTCTGGCACAGCGTATTTACGACCATCAGGTGCCGTACAAGCTGCAGGACAAGGAGGTCTACCTGCTGGACCTCACCGCGCTGGTGGCGGGCACCCAGTTCCGCGGGCAGTTTGAGTCCCGGATGAAGGGCCTCATCGACGAAGTTAAAAAGCTGGGCAACATCATTCTGGTCATTGACGAGGTTCACTCCATTGTGGGCGCGGGAGACGCAGAGGGCTCCATGAACGCCGCCAACATCCTCAAGCCTGCCCTGAGCCGGGGCGAGATTCAGGTCATTGGCGCCACCACCCTCACCGAGTACCGGAAGTACATTGAAAAGGACTCCGCACTTGAGCGGCGGTTCCAGCCCGTCATCGTGGAGGAGCCGTCCATCGACGAGGCGGTGGAGATTATCCGCGGTATCGCCCCCTATTACGAGGAATTCCACAAGGTTACCATCAGCCCGGACATGTGCCGCCTGGCTGTTACCATGAGTGAGCGGTACATCACCGACCGCTATCTTCCCGACAAGGCCATCGACCTCATCGACGAGGCGTCCTCCGACGTGAACCTCCACAACAAAGATCTGGCTCGACTGGCCGACATCGACAAGGAACTGGCAGACTACGCCAAGGAGATGGACATCGTGCTGGCTGCCACCAGCGGCAAGGACGATCCCCGGATGGCGGAGCTTGCCCAGCAGGAGCAGCGAATTCAGCGGCAGAAGGACACCCTCGAGATGGCTGTCAGCCGGGATGACGCCGAAGCCCCCAACCGGGGCGACCCCGCATTTCAGGAGCGGCAGGAGGGCCGCCGCCGTCAGATCGGCGAGCTTCAGGCTCAGCTGTCCGAGCTGGTGACCCGGAAACAGGCCATCCAGAACGAGATCAACGACCGGGCCTATCAGCGTCTGGCCGAGCTGAAGAGCCGTCAGGCCCAGCTCACCGGTGAAAAGCAGGCCATCGAGGCCAAGGGCAACCCGCCCCTGACCGCCGCCCATCTGGCGCGGGTCATCGAGCTGTGGACCAAAATTCCCGCCTCCCAGATTCAGGAGCAGGAGTTTGAGCGCCTCGCCCGACTGGAGGACCGGCTCAAAACCCACATCGTGGGACAGGACGACGCCGTCCACGCCGTGGCCGCCGCGATCCGCCGGGGCCGCGTGGGCATCTCCGCCAAGCACAAGCCTGTAAGCTTCATCTTTGTAGGCTCTACCGGCGTAGGCAAGACGGAACTGGTCAAACAGCTGGCCGCCGATATGTTCAACACCCCCGAATCCCTCATCCGGCTGGATATGTCGGAGTTCATGGAAAAGCACTCCGTTTCCCGGCTCATCGGCTCGCCCCCGGGCTACGTGGGCTATGACGACGCGGGGCAGCTCACGGAAAAAATCCGCCGGAAGCCCTATTCCGTCATCCTGTTCGACGAGATTGAAAAGGCCCACCCCGACGTGCTCAACGTGCTGCTCCAGATTCTGGACGACGGCCGGGTCACCGACTCCCACGGCAAGGTGGTCAACTTCGAGAACACCGTCATCGTCATGACCTCCAACGCGGGCAGCAACACCCGCAGCTCCTCGCTGGGCTTTGACCGCTCTGCCGCGCAGGCCGGAAAGGAAAAGGCCATGAAGGGGCTGGAGTCCTTCCTGCGCCCGGAGTTCATCAACCGGGTGGACGAGATTGTCTACTTCAACCAGCTCACCGAGGATAACTTCAAGGACATCGCCCGCATCATGCTGTCCGAGCTGGACGGCGTCCTCCGGGACAAGAACATCACCTTCCGTTACGATGAGTCCGTGCTGGACTATCTGGTGAAGAAGTCCTACTCCTCCACCTTCGGCGCGCGGAACCTCCGCCGTCAGATCCAGAAGGATCTGGAGGATCCCATTGCCGGCAAGCTCATCGACCGGTACGCTAACCCCATCACCATGGTGAGCCTGTCCGCCGACGGCGAGCAGCTTAATATCGTCACCGATTAAAAAAAAATCCCAGCCGGGCGTGTCCCGGCTGGGATTTCCTCATCTTAACACTCTGATCGTATTCACATTTTTGCCCGGAGCCGCGCAAGCTCCCGGTCAAG
>CAYNEH010000131.1:0-5047 GCA_964396195.1 uncultured Oscillospiraceae bacterium | reverse complement strand
TTCTCACAAGTCACCACCAGCGCAGCGGCAGCGGAAAGAGAACGGCAGCGTCTTAGCAAAGGAGTTTCCTATCGTTAGGGGTAGGAGACCAAAAGCTTTTGACGCACCCCTTTGGCGTATTTTCTTTGGCGGTTCGACACCGTTTCTTTTGTACGCAAACAAAAGAAATGGGGTCGAGAAAACCGTTCCCCAAAGGGCGCAGCCCTTTGGCTCTTGTGACTTTCTGTGCGGACAGAAAGTCACCCCAGCGGAGCGTCCGCAGACACATTTTCTTAACGCTGCGGGGATGGATTCGACCATTCCGCTGCGCGGAATGCTTCGAACGAAACTTCCACGCAGCAAAACCGAAAGGACATCCTTTCGGCGGTGCCCCAACAAACCGCAAACCAGCATAGCGTTTGCGGTTTGAAAGGAGGAGCAGCAGAATGAGCGCGCTCTGATTTTGATAAAAAATCGGAGCAAGCGATATGTCGCTTGCTCCGACGTGGTGGAGGAGGATGGATTCGAACCATCGAAGGCAAAGCCAGCAGATTTACAGTCTGTCCCCTTTGGCCACTTGGGTACTCCTCCATATTCAATTGTGCTGAAAAAAGTGGAGCTGGTGGACGGATTCGAACCCCCGACCTGCTGATTACAAATCAGCTGCTCTACCAGCTGAGCTACACCAGCGTCAGACGCCAACTCATTAACAGCGAAAATTATTCTAACAGATGGGTTCGACTTTGTCAACACTTTTATCAAATATTGTTTAAAAAATTGAAAGGAAGCGAGGAACACGAGAAATGGACACAGCATATCGGAACGCCGGAGGGGCAAACCCATGTCATGCGCCCTTTGCCGGGGTGAGATATATTCCGGGGACTGGTACTACCGTATGGAGGGAACTGCAGTGTGCGAGGCCTGCCTGGAGCGTTTTGCCCGCCGGTACTTCACCGGGGAGCGCCGCCGCGCGGCGGGAAGGGGGGCGGCAGACCGTGACGCTGTATGAACTGAGCCAGCAGTACCGTCTGACGGCGGAGACCCTCCGGGAGCGCATCCGTCTGGTGGAGACAGAGCGGGAGCTGGAGACGGATGAGGACGTCCGGCGGCTGCTGGACTACCGACTGCGTCTGCTGCGGTCTATGTGGCGGGACACCCGGGCTGCGAGTCTCCACATGGAGCATTACTACGAGAGGGGAGTTTGCAGAAATGAAAACTATATCATACGATAATGCCGCAAGCTATGCAGACCTTGCGGTATACACCCGCTTCATGGCGGAGGACAACTCTGCCCAGATCGGGCGGCTCAAGCGCAACCTGTCCCGGGCTTTGCGGCAGGACATCACCAAGCGCCAGCGGGAGTACATGAATCTCTACTATGGCCGGAACATGAGCATGGAGGCCATCGCCAGGGAGCTGGGCGTCAACAAATCCACCGTTTCCCGTACGCTGAAGCGGGGGCGGCAGCGGCTGTACCGCTGTCTGCGCTATGGGGCCGCGACCCTGCTCAACGAGGCGGAGCAGCCGTGAAAACCGGATAATTCTGTCAGAGCGGCATTTTAATTCCAAGAGTTGAAAAGTGCCCCCCTTTGTGGTATTCTGTGTAATTGAAAAGCCGCAAGGGTGGTGTTTTTTGATGGAATTGGGGCTGAGCCTGAAGCAGGCACAGACATTGTCGCCGCAGATGATGCAGGCCATGGAAATCCTTCAGATGGGGTCGCAGGAGCTGCTGGAATATATTCAGGAGACACTGCAGGAGAACCCCGTGCTGGAGAGCGAAGAGCGCCGACAGCCGCAGGAGAGCCCGGAGGATGCGCTGCTCCGACGGAAGCTGGAGTGGCTGGAGTCCACCGACGTGCAGAATCGGTGGTATCATCAGGAAGATGCGCAGGATCTCAGCGACCTGACGGTGGGTGCCGTGGGCGCGGACCCGGGAGAGGAGAGCCTGTACTACTATCTGCGGTCTCAGATCCAGTTCGAGACGCTGCCGAAGCCGCTGGCCGCGGCGGTGCAGTGCGTGCTGGAAAGCCTCAGCGGCAACGGCTATCTGGATGACCCCGTCGCCGATCTCGCCACCCATGCGGGGGTGGATGAAAAGACGATGGAGCGGGCGGTGGAACTGGTGCAGGCGCTGGAGCCCGCGGGCGTCGGCGCCCGGAACCTGTCTGAGTGCCTGTGCCTTCAGCTCACCCGACGGGGGGAGACCGGTCTGCCCCTGACCATCGCCGACCGCTATCTGGAGGCCATGAGCAAGGACCACTACAACCTCATTGCCCGGGAGACCGGAGCCAGCCGGGAGGACATTCAGGCGGCCTGCAAGGTCATCCGCTCCCTCAACCCCAGGCCGGGGGCGGGATTTGCCCCCCGGGAGGCGCTGGGCTACATCACGCCGGACCTTGTGGTAGTGAGCTTTGAAAACCATTTTGAGATTCTGTCCAACGACTATTACTTCCCGACGCTGAAGATCAGCTCCTATTATCATCAGCTTATGCGTTCCACAGACGAAAGTCAGGTGAAGGACTACCTCACAAACAAGGTGCGGCAGGCGAAGTGGGTGTTAAGCAGCGTGGAGCAGCGGCGCTCCACCCTCATGGCCTGCGCCAACTGCATCGTGGAGCGTCAGGAGAACTTTTTCCGTCGGGGGCCGGGCCATCTGCGGCCCATGACGCTGGCCGACGTGGCCCAGGCGCTGGATGTTCACGAGTCTACCGTCAGCCGGGCGGTGAAGGACAAATACCTTCAGTGCGCCCACGGTATATTCCCGCTGGGCTACTTCTTCAGCCGGGCGCTGCCCACCGGCAGCAGCGGCGACAGCGTGTCGGCGGAGCAGGCAAAGTCCGCCATCAAGAAGCTTATCGCGGCAGAGGACAAGAAAAAGCCCCTGTCCGACCAGAAGCTGTGCCAGCTGCTGACGGAGCAGGGCATCGAGATTTCCCGCCGGACGGTGGCGAAATACCGGGACGAGCTGGGCATTTCTTCCACCTCCGGACGGAAGCAATTCTGAGTATTTATTTAAGGAGCAATCATGCGTTATCAGGGTGTTTTTTTTGATTTCGACTACACATTGGGGGACTCCTCCGTCGCCATTCTCAAGGGCTATCAGGACGGATTCCGGGCGCTGGGGCAGCCCGCCCCTACGCTGGAGCAGGTGCGGCCCACCATCGGCATGACGCTGATGGACGGCTACGCGCTGCTCACCGGGGACAAGGACCCGGAGCACGGCAAGGAATTTTACCACCAGTTCCAGATGGCGGTGGGCGAGCTGGCAGGCGCGGAAGGCACCCGGGTGATGGAGCAGGACAGCAAGCTGCTGCCCGGCGCGGTGGAGCTGCTCACGGCGCTGAAGCTCCGCGGCGTGGACGTGGCCATCGTCAGCACCAAGCTGAGCGTCACCATCCGGCAGATCTTCGCCTACAACCATGCGGACCATCTGCTGGACACAGTGATCGGCGGCAAGGATGTCAAACACCACAAGCCGGATCCCGAGGGCCTGTGCCTTGCCATGGATGAGCTGGGCCTTGCGCCGGAGCAGGTGATCTTCTGCGGCGACACGGTCATCGACGCGCAGGCGGCCCGGAACGCCGGGGTGGAGTTCTGCGCCGTCCTCAACGGCACCACCCCCCGGGAGGCTTTTAGCGCCTATCCCCATGTCCACATTGCGGACAACCTGTCGGAGCTGAAGGACTGGCTGGGTGTCTGAACCATACAGAAATGCCCCGGACGGGAAAGCCGTCCGGGGCTGTTTTTTTGGGCAGGCCGCTTCCGGCTTGGAGTTTCCCGCGGGAAAGCGTGGGTTTCCTCTTGCCCGGGGCGTAAAAAAGCGGTATAGTAATGTCTGCTATTACAGCAGATTGATCAAAACGACGACAGGGCGGGCGCTTGCCCGCCGGACGGAGGACGGCTATGAACGGGAAACGGGTGCTTGTGGCCATGAGCGGCGGCGTTGATTCCAGCGTGGCGGCGTGGCTGCTCCAGCAGCAGGGGTATGACTGCGTGGGCGTGACCATGAAGCTGGTGGAAAATGAGACGCTGGGCGAGGTGAAAGGCCATCCCTGCTGCACGCTGGACGACGTGGAAGACGCGAAGAGCGTAGCCCGCCGCATGGGGATGCCCCACTACGTGTTCAGCTTTGCCGACGACTTCCGGGAGAAGGTCATCGACCGCTTTGTGGCCGCATACGAGCGGGGGGAGACACCCAATCCCTGCATCGACTGCAACCGCTACCTGAAATTCGAACGGCTGCTCCGCCGGGCACGGGAGCTGGAGTGCGACTATCTGGCCACCGGCCACTACGCCCGCATCACGGAGCGGGACGGCCGGTTTCTGCTGGAAAAGGGGCTGGACGCCGGCCGGGATCAGAGCTACGTCCTCTACAACATGACACAGGAGCAGCTGGCCCACACCCTGTTTCCGCTGGGCGGCCTGCACAAGACGGAGGTGCGCCGCATCGCGGAGGAACAGGGCTTCGTCAACGCCCGCAAGCACGACAGTCAGGACATCTGCTTCGTGCCCGACGGGGACTATCTGGGCTTTATGGAGCGGTACACCGGAAAACAGTACGAGCCCGGTGACCTCATCGACCGGGAAGGGACTGTGCTGGGCCGCCACCGGGGGGCCGCGGGGTATACGCTGGGCCAGCGCCGGGGGCTGGGCGTGGCCGGGGGAGAGCGGCTGTACGTCTGCGATAAATGCATGGCGGACAACACCGTGACGCTGGGGCCGGAGTCCGCCCTCTATTCCGTCGGCTGTGCCGCGGAGGACTGGAACTGGATTATCTCCACGCCGGACGCGCCCTTCGAGGCCAGGGCCAAGCTCCGCTACCGCCAGGCCGAGCAGCCGGTGACGGTGCGCCCTGACGGGGAGCGCCGGGTGCGGCTGGACTTTGCCGCCCCCCAGCGGGCGGTGACGCCGGGACAGGCGGCGGTGCTCTATGACGGCGACACCGTCATCGGCGGCGGCACCGTTACGGCGGTGTTCCGGACGGACGGCGAAAAATAAATTGAAAAACCGGACATTGTAGGTTTGTCAAACATATTGGACAGCGACCTCGTTAGGAGAAAGCCAGCGG
>CAYNEH010000130.1:3418-5158 GCA_964396195.1 uncultured Oscillospiraceae bacterium | reverse complement strand
GGTCTGCTTCTCCCGGACAGTCATCAGGTCAGCCAGCACCTGACAGGGGTGGCAGAAATCCGTCAGGCCGTTGATGACAGGGATGGAGGCGTACTTCGCCAGATCCTCCACCTCTTTCTGGGCGTAGGTGCGGATCATGATACCGTTGCAGTAGCGGCTGAGCACCCGGGCGGTGTCCTCCACCGGCTCGCCTCGGCCGATCTGGCTGTCCTTGCCGGAGAGAAACAGTGCGTGGCCGCCCAACTGGTACATGCCCACCTCAAAGGACACGCGGGTGCGGGTGGAGTTTTTCTCGAAAATCATAGCCAGCGTCTTGCCCTTGAGATAGTCGTGGGCAATGCCGTGCTTCTGGCTGTATTTCATCTGATCTGCCGTGTCAAGAATCTCGGTGATGTCCTCACGAGTCAAATCCAGCAGCTTGAGCAGGTCTTTATTCATCGTCTCTCTCCCCTTTTATACGCGGCTCAGCGCATCCTTCAGGATGGCAAGGCCCTTATCAATCTCTTCCATAGTGATGGTCAGCGGCGGCAGGAACCGCAGGCCCGGCCCGGCAGTCAGGGACAGCAGGCCAGCGCTGTTGAGCCGTGCGCACAGGTCTTTATTGGAATATCCGTCCGCCACGGCCACGCCGATCATCAGGCCCATGCCCCGGGTCTTGCCGAGGCAGGGCAGCTCCATGGCCTCAATGGATTCCCGGATATACGCACCCTTTTTCTTCACGTCCTCCATGACGGCGTCGTCCAGAATGTCCAGCACGGCGCAGCCCGCGGCGGCGCAAACCGGGTTGCCGCCGAAGGTGGTGGCGTGCTGACCGGGGCCGAGGACCTTCCGGCACTTCTCGTTCACAAGGAAGCCGCCCATGGGCAGACCACCCGCGATGCCCTTGGCAAAGGAGCAGGCGTCGGGCTGGATACCGAACTGCTGGAAGCAGAACAGAGAACCGGTGCGGCCGATGCCGGTCTGCACCTCATCCACCAGCAGCAGCCAGTCCCGCTCCTCGCAGAGCTTCGCAAGCCCGGTGACAAATTCCGGCTTCATGGGCAGCACGCCGCCCTCGCCCTGCACCAGCTCCAGCATAACGGCACACACATCGTGACCTGACACCTCCTGCACGCTGTCCAGCGTGGGGTCGGCATAGCGGAAGCCCTCGGTGAAGGGGAAGAAATAGTTATGAAACACGTCCTGGCCGGTGGCGGCAAGGGTGGTAATGGTGCGGCCGTGGAATGAGTGGTTCAGGGTGATGACCGTCCCCCGGCCCGCGCCGTATTTGTCAAAGGAATATTTTCGAGCCAGCTTGATAATGCCCTCGTTGGCCTCGGCGCCGGAGTTGCCGAAGAAAGCCGCCGCCATGCCGGAGCGTGTGCACAGCTTCTCCGCCAGCAGCACATAGGGCTGGGTGTAGAACAGGTTGGATATGTGTCCCAACTTGGCCGTCTGCTCCGCGATGGCTGCCTGCCACTTTGGATTGGCAGCGCCTACGGAGTTGACGCCGATACCGGAGGTAAAGTCGATGTACTCCCTGCCGTCCAGATCATACAGGGTGGCCCCGTGACCGTGGTCGATGGCGATGGGATTCCGGGCATATGTCTGGAGAACATACTGCTCGTCCAGTGCCTTGAGTTCTTCAAAGGTCATGTAGATTTCCCCTTTTATGTGTTTGAAGCTGTTACATTTTGTCTGTACCAGACGGCTCCGCGCTTCTTGCTGTCACGCTCCGCCTGTTCGCGACGCGCAGCTTCC
>CAYNEH010000130.1:534-3318 GCA_964396195.1 uncultured Oscillospiraceae bacterium | reverse complement strand
TCGCTCGCCTTCGCTTCAGTCCATCTGCGCTGCTCTCGACGGCTCCGCGCTTCTTACTGAATAAGCATCGTCCCCACGCCCTCATCGGACAGCAGCTCGATGAGGATGGAGTGGGGGATGCGTCCGTCCAGGATGATGGTGGAGTGGACGCCGGAGCGCACCGCTTCTACCGAGCAGTCAATCTTGGGAATCATACCGCCCTTGATGACGCCGTCCTTGATGAGTCCCGGGATCTCGGACACCCGAACCTGATGGATGAGGGTTTTATCATCCGACGGGTCGCGGAGCAGTCCCCGGACGTCAGTAAGCAGGATGAGCTTTTCTGCGTGGAGAGCCACCGCCAGCTTGGCCGCCGCGGTGTCGGCATTGATGTTGTAGGCAGTGTCGGCATCCATCCCCTGCGCCACGGTGGACACCACGGGAATGTAGCCGTTTTCCATGCAGTCAAACACCGGCTGCGGGTTCACCTCGGTAACTTCGCCCACAAGGCCGTATTTCTCGTCCAGGCGCACCGCCTTGATAAGTCCGTCGTCCATGCCGCACAGACCCACGGCCCGGCCGCCCTGACGGTTGATGAGTGCCACAAGGTCCTTGTTGACTTTGCCGCACAGCACCTGCTGGACGATGTCCATTGTCTCCCCATCGGTATACCGCAGGCCGTCCACAAATCTGGATTCCTTACCGATCTTCCGGAGCATATCGTTGATCTCCGGCCCGCCGCCGTGAACCACCACAACCCGGATACCAACAAGGGAGAGCAGCACAATGTCGGAAATGACGGCCCGGCGCAGCTCCTCGGATACCATGGCGTTGCCGCCGTACTTGACCACGATGGTCTTGCCGCTATATTTCTGAATGTAGGGCAGGGCTTCGGCCAGCACCTGCGCCCGGTCTACCAGTGAATAAGCCATTCGAAACACCTTCGTTCAAAAGTTCAGGATAGGATTTGCACAGAAATTCCGCCAGACGCAGCGGCACGGGTCAGGAGCGCCCGCTCGCAGAGAAAATTTCGTCAGACGAGGAATGAGGTCCTGGCGGCGAGGAATCATCCCGCCAGACCCGCCGGAAAAATTCTGTCAGGCGAGGCGGCACGGCGCAGGCAGTACGAATTGTACGGCAAGCCGGGCCAACGAAGCATGGCGGGATTTTAACGCGGGTCAAGAGCGGTAGTCGCCGTTGATTTTGACGTACTCATAGGTAAGGTCGCATCCCCAGCACGTTGCCTCATGCTCTCCTTCGTTCAGGCAAACATCGATGACCACCTCGTCCTGAGAGAGTATCTTTTTGGCAAGGTCCTCGTCGAAGTCAACACCGGTACCCTTTTCGCAGACCAGCACCTGACCCAGAATAGAGGAGAATTTGATGTCCACGTACTCGGGGCGGAACGGAGCCTTGGAGTAGCCCATGGCGCAGAGGACGCGGCCCCAGTTGGCATCCGCGCCGAACATGGCGGCTTTCACCAGAGAGGAACCTACCACGGCCTTGGCAAGCCGCTCGGCGGACTCCTCGCTGCGGGCACAGGTGACGGAGCAGGTCACGAGCCGGGACGCGCCCTCGCCGTCGGCGGCGATGGAGCGGGCCATGTGCTCACACACCTGATGGAGGGCCTTTTCAAAGATAGTGTAGTCGTCGTCCTTCCACTCGATGAGGGAGTTGCCTGCCATGCCGTTGGCCATGACGACGCACATGTCATTGGTGGATGTGTCGCCGTCCACGGTGACACGGTTGAATGTGCGGGGGACGATTTCGTGGAGGGCATCCTGAAGCATGTCGTGGGTAATGGCGCAGTCGGTGGTGATGAAGCACAGCATGGTTCCCATGTTGGGATGGATCATGCCGGAGCCCTTGGCGATGGCACCGATGGTGACGGCCTTGCCGCCGATGGTCAGGGTAACGGCGGTCTCCTTCTTCACCGTGTCGGTGGTCATGATGGCGGTGGCCGCCGCATCGGAGCCGTCATAGCTCAGGCTCTCGGCCAGCGGACCCACGCCCTTCTCGATGGCTGCAATGTTCAGGGTCTGGCCGATGACACCGGTGGATGCCACCACGAAGTCCGCGGCCTTCAGACCGGTGGCCGCTGCAGCAAGCTCGCTCATCTTCTCGGCGTTCTCATGGCTTTCGGGGGCGCAGGCGTTAGCGTTGCCGCTGTTGGCAATGACACCCCGGCACACGCCGTCCTCCAGATGGTCCATGGTGATGTATAGCGGCGCGGCCTTCACTCGGTTGAGGGTGTAGACTGCCGCGGCGGTGCACTCGCAGTCGGACAGGATCATGGCAAGGTCGCTCTTGTGCTTTGCGGATGGCAAAACGGTCTGGGGTGCGTCGGTATGGCTGCTCTTCACGCCGCAGTACACGCCGGACGCCTTGAAGCCCTTGGGGGCACAAACGCCGCCGGAAATAGTTTTCATATACAGACAACTCCTTTGATCTCGTGCCGCGGCTGCGCCTCCGGCACCTATCACAGGCCGCACTCACGGCCCCATTGCTTTTATTATAAGGGATGCTCCCGGACTTCGTCAAAGCCCAAGTTCAACTTTCGGGAAAAATCAGTCCAGAACAAGTCCGGTGGTCTCACCAAACCCTAACATCAGATTCATGTTCTGGTTCCCCACGCGGCAGGCCGCGCGTGGGCCCCTTGATTTTATTTGCGCGGCGGAAGTGAATTCCGCCTTGCGCCAAGGTTTTCGCGCAGCGAAAACACTTGTACGGCGCACCCGCGCCGGACTTCGTCAGTCCAGAACAAGTCCGGTGGTCTCACCAAACCCTAACATCAGATTCATGTTC
>CAYNEH010000130.1:0-434 GCA_964396195.1 uncultured Oscillospiraceae bacterium | reverse complement strand
TGGACGGCGGCGCCGGAAGCACCCTTGCCCAGATTATCGAACAGGGCCGTCACAGTGGTTCGTTCCCCGTCACCGCAGACGATGAGCCGCAGGCCGTCTTTCCCCGCCATGTCGTTGGCGGCCAGCTGGGCGGGATGCTCCCCGAAGGGAGCCACCTGCACCACCGTCTGACCGTCGTAATAGGAGGCCAACATCTCGGAGATGTCCTCGGCGGTTGGGGTGCCCCGCAGGAGCCGGTTGTGAAGCATGACCACCGTCTCCATGCCCTTGTAGTAATCGTCCACCACCGGGCAGAACACAGGGGGGTAATCCAGCTTGGCCAGCTTCTGCATTTCAGGCAGATGCTTGTGGTTCAGGTTCAAGCCGTAGGTTCGGGGGCTGAACAAATCCGCGGTCTTGTCGTTTTCATACTGGGCGATCATCTTCTTACCGCC
>CAYNEH010000129.1:0-5170 GCA_964396195.1 uncultured Oscillospiraceae bacterium | reverse complement strand
ACAGAGGCAAAAGGAACGGCGGCGGGCCGGAGCGGGCGGGGAGCGTGTCCCCGGCTCCGGGCTGCCGGACAGCGCGGGCGCGCGGACACAGGCGGCGGACAGGCGGCCTTCCCCCGGCGAGACAGGGCCGGAGGGGAGCCGCCGCACGGCCCCGCCCTCCCATGCGCCCCATGACCCCGGAGCCGGAGCGGCCCCGTGATTTGCCATGTCCTTTTTCTCTCTGCATACATACGCTCAACCTGTATCCGACTATCTGAAAAGGAGTATTTATGGCAGAAAAACTGAAAATCATCTCTCTCGGCGGCCTCAACGAGATCGGCAAGAACATGACCGTCTACGAGTACGGAAACGACATCATCGTGGTGGACGCCGGCATGGGCTTCCCCGATGACGACATGTACGGCATCGACGTGGTCATCCCGGACTTCACCTACCTCATCAAGAACCGGGACCGCATCCGCGCCATTTTCATCACCCACGGCCATGAGGACCACATCGGCAGCGTCCCCTACCTTATGCGTGACATCGATGCGCCCATTTACGCCACCCGCATGAGCGCGGGGCTCATCCGGCTGAAGCTGGAGGAGCACAAGCTGGCCAATAAGGTCAAGCTCATCACCTGCGAAGCGGGCGAGACCGTCCGGGCGGGCAAGTTCACCGTGGAGTTCATCCACATGAACCACTCCATTGCCGATGCGGTGGCCTTCGCCATCCGCTGCCCGCTGGGCGTGTGCGTCCACACCGGCGACTTCAAGATCGACCCCACCCCCATTCAGGGCGGCATGGCCGACCTGACCCGTCTGGGCGAGCTGGGACGCGAGGGCGTGCTGGCGTTGCTGTGCGACTCCACCAACGTGGAGCGCCCCGGCTTCACCAAGAGTGAGCGGAGCGTGGGTGCGTCCTTTGAGGCGCTGTTCCGGGGCTGCGACCAGCGGATCATCGTCACCACCTTCGCCTCCAACATCGACCGCATCCAGCAGATCATCAACGTGGCCGCCAAATACGGCCGCAAGGTGGCCGTCACCGGGCGGAGCATGGAGAACGCCATGAAGGTGTCCACCGAGCTGGGCTACATGAACGTCCCGGAGGGCACGCTGGTGGACATCAACCACATCAAGGGTCTGCCCAAGGACAAGATCTGCATCATCACCACCGGCAGTCAGGGTGAAACCATGTCCGCCCTCACCCGCATGGCCTTCAATACCCACCGGCAGGTGGAGATCCAGGCCGGCGACCGGGTCATCATCTCCGCCTCCACCATCCCCGGAAACGAAAATTCCATGGGCAACGTCATCAACGAGCTCTACCGCCGGGACGCCGAGGTGGTCAACGAGCGGGAGCTGCCCCTCCATGTGTCCGGCCACGCATGCCAGGAGGAGCTGAAGATTATCCACGCGCTGGTGAAGCCAAAGTTCTTCATTCCCGTCCACGGCGAGCAGCGGCACCTCAAGACCCATGCCAAGCTGGCCCGCGACATGGGCATGGATCCCCGGCGCATCGTCATCAGCGACGTGGGCAAGGTCATTGAGCTGACGGGCAGAACCGCCAAGATCAACGGCACCGTTCCCGCGGGCAAGGTATTCGTGGACGGCTACGGCGTGGGCGACGTAGGCGCGGTGGTTCTGCGGGATCGCCAGCATCTGGCTCAGGACGGCATGATCGTGGTGGTGGTGTCCATGTCCGGCGAGGACGGGCAGCTCATCTCCGGCCCCGATATCATCACCCGGGGCTTCGTGTACGTCAAGGAGTCTGAGGGCCTGCTGGAGGAGCTGCGCCGGGTGGCCGTGGACGCGTTGGATCGCTGCCGCGACCGGAACATCCGGGACTGGTCCTCCATCAAGGGCGAGATCAAGGGCGACCTGTCCAGCTACCTGTATAAAAAGACAAAGCGCAACCCGATGATTCTCCCGGTGATTATGGAGGTCTGACCCGCGCTTTGTTTTCTGATCCCGCCTGCGGCGGGGCTCAGTCTGTCAAAAACCTCGCAGGGTTTTGCCGCCCGGTCGGCAAAACTCTGCGAGGTTTTTTCGGCGCACGCAGTCCTTGTCAATCCCCCCTCCGGGTGCTATACTTGCCTCGACAGAAAAATATCTGCTTGGAGAATGGCATATGAAGACATTATACATCGTTGTGCCCTGCTACAATGAGGAAGAAGTGCTGCCGGAAACCTCCCGCCGCCTGCGGGAAAAGCTGGAGGCTCTCATGGCCGCCGGGAAGATCGGCAGCGAGAGCCGGATCCTGTTCGTCAACGACGGCTCCAAAGACAGAACGTGGGAGATCATCTCCGCCCTCCACGCACAGTGCCCCCTGTTCTGCGGCGTGGATCTCACCCGGAACCGGGGCCACCAGAACGCCCTGCTGGCCGGACTGATGACCGCCAAAGACCGGGCGGACGCCGTCATTTCCATGGACGCCGACCTTCAGGACGACGTGGACGCAGTGGACGAAATGGTGGACAAGTTTCTGGACGGCGTGGACATCGTGTACGGCGTGCGCTCCTCCCGGAAAACGGACACCTTCTTCAAGCGCTTCACCGCCGAGGGCTTTTACCGGGTGATGAACGCTCTCGGCGCGGAGGTGGTGTTCAACCACGCGGACTACCGGCTCATGTCCCGCCGGGCGCTGGAGGGTCTGGCAGAATTCAGGGAAGTGAACCTCTTCCTCCGGGGTATCGTGCCCATGATCGGCTACCGCACGGACACGGTGGAATATGAGCGGGGAGAGCGCTTCGCCGGAGAGAGTAAGTACCCCCTGAAAAAGATGCTGACCTTCGCCATGGAGGGCATCACCTCCCTGTCGGTAAAGCCCCTGCGGATGATCACCGGGCTGGGCTTTTTCATCTTCCTCGTGTCCCTCATCATGATTATCTACAACCTCGTGCGCTGGATGGGCGGCAACACCGTCACCGGCTGGGCGAGCCTTGCCTGCTCCCTGTGGGCGCTGGGCGGTCTGATCCTGCTGTCCCTCGGCGTGGTGGGCGAATACATCGGCAAAATCTATCTGGAAACGAAGGGCCGGCCCCGGTTCCTCATCCGTCAGGTGCTGGAGGACGAAGATGAAGAAAAAGCTGATTGATTCCTCCGTCTGGAGATTCCTGCTGGTGGGCGTGGGCAACACCCTGCTGTCCATGGTGCTCATGTTTCTGCTGGAGGATCTGGGCTACTGGCCGTCCACCGCAATCGCCTATCTGGCCGGAGCGGTGATGAGCTTCTTTCTCAACCGCTCCTTTACGTTCAGAAGCCGGGCGGATTTCTGGCCCTCGGTGCTGAAATTCGCGGTAAACGTGGCGGTGTGCTATGTCATCGCCTACTCCGTGGCCCAGCCGCTGGCCGCGTGGGTGCTGGGCCGCACCGCCATCCCCGCCATCTGGCAGGAGCGGCTGGCCAAGGTGGGCGGCATGGGACTGTACACCATACTCAACTATCTGGGGCAGCGTTTTTTTGCCTTTCGGAACAAGTCGTGAACGGGATATTAAAAAACGATGAAAGTGCCGTTAAACCTCTGAAAAACCCTTGCATCTCCCCCTCACGGGGTTTAGAATGGAGCCATAGAAAAAAGTCCTAACAAGAACATAAGGAGGTTCCCTATTATGACTATCAACTTTGATTTCAACAGCCTGAAGGAAAAGGCGAAGGATCTGGCCCAGACCAGCGTGGCCAAGGCCAAAGAGCTGTCTGACACCGCCATCGGCAAGGGCAAGGAGCTCAGCGAGATCGGCAAGCTGAAGGTGCAGAATGCCAGCGAGCAGGAAACCATCAAGAAGGCGTATCTGGAGCTGGGCAAGCTGTACTTCGCCGAGCGCGGCGCCGCCCCCGAGGCCGCCTACGCCGCCCTGTGCGAGCAGATCACCGCCTCCAAGGCCAAGATTGACTACAACAACGAGCGCATCTCCGACATCAAGGCCGCCGGCAACCTGTCCGACGAGGACATTCAGGACGTGGCCGGCGAGTGCGGCGCCGAGGAGCCCGCCGCTCCCGAGGAAGAGGCTGAGGCCCCCGCTGAGGAGGCTCCCGAGGCCCCCGCTGCGGACGAGGACAAGGCTGAGTAAAATCAAACCGAGAAGACCCCGTCTCAATCTGAGACGGGGTCTTCTTCTATTCCGGTGCAGTGCATCCGCGCTTTTCTTTTGACCGGATGTACGTCCGTCGGACGTAACGCCGCAATGATAGAAGCAACGGAATACCCCCCTTGCCCGGACGGGCAAGGGGGGTATTTTTTTCAATCAGCTTCAGCCCATGGCCGCCAGCTGCTCTTCCAGCTTGGCGATGAGGGTCTTGAGCTTCTCGGCACGCTCCTTTTCGGCGGCGACCACGTTCTCCGGGGCCTTGTTCAGGAAGCCGGGGTTGGACAGCTTGCCCTCCAGCCCCTTGAGCTCGCCCTGCTTCTTGCCCAGGTCCTTCTGGAGCCGGGCCTTCTCCTTCTCGATGTCCACCAGCTCCGCCAGCGGCATATACACCTTGGCGTCGTGGGTCACGTCCACCACCATGCCGGAGGTGTCCGTGGGCTCGGACTCGTCAATCTCGATGGAAGAGGCATAGGCCAGACGGGTCAGGAATCCACGGCCGGCGGCAAAGACCTCCGCCTTGGGGGTGGCGATGGTGACGGCGGCCTTCCTGGACGGGGGCACGTTCATCTCCGCCCTTCTCGCCCGGATGGCGCGGATGACGTCCATGACGGACTCCATGGCCTCCTCGGCGGCCTGGAAATTCAGTTCCTCCCGGTACTCCGGCCACTTCTGGAGCATGAGGAAGTCACCATCATGCGGCAAAGCCTGCCAGATCTCCTCGGTGATGAAGGGCATGAAGGGGTGCAGCAGCTTGAGGGTCTCGGTCAGGACGTACACCAGCACCTGCTGAGCCTGAATCTTGGCGGCCTCGTCGTCGCCCTGAAGGCGGGCCTTGGTCAGCTCGATATACCAGTCGCAGTAGTCACTCCAGATGAAGTCGTACACCTTGGCGGAGGCCACGCCCAGCTCGTAGGCGTCCATATTGTCGGTAACTTCCTTCACAAGACGGTTGAGCTTGGACAGGATCCACTTGTCCTCCTGTTCCAGCTTTTCGGGCAGCTCGTTCTTGTCGATGGTCAGGTTCATCATGACAAAGCGGCTGGCGTTCCAGATCTTGTTGGCGAAGTTGCGCATGGCCTCGCACTTCTCCACATAGAAGCGCAT
>CAYNEH010000128.1:0-5242 GCA_964396195.1 uncultured Oscillospiraceae bacterium | reverse complement strand
CGAAGCTCTGCCAGCGCTTCCGTGAGCCGCTCCTCATCAAAGTCGTTGAAGTGGCCGATGAAAATCAGCTCGTTTGGGGTTTTGTCCAGCCCCTCATCCTGCATGAGCAGCTCCTCGAAGAGCTTTTCGCCGGGACGCAGGCCGGTGTACTGGATGGCGATGTCCACATCCGGCTCCAGTCCGGACAGGCGAATCATGTTCCGTGCCAGATCGTCGATGCGCACCGGCTCGCCCATGTTCAGCACGAACACCTCGCCGCCCTCGGCGTAGACGCAGGCCTGGAGCACCAGTGACACCGCCTCGGAAATGGTCATGAAGTAGCGGATGATGTCCTTGTGGGTGACGGTGACGGGGCCGCCGTAGGCAATCTGTTTTTTGAACAGGGGGATGACGCTGCCGTTGGAACCCAGCACATTGCCGAACCGCACCGCCGTGTATTTCGTTTTGGAATGCTTGCCCATGACCTGCACGATCATTTCGCACAGGCGCTTGGACGCGCCCATGATGTTGGTGGGGTTCACCGCCTTATCCGTGGAGATGAGGACAAAGGTCTCCGCGCCGTAGGCATCCGCCGCCTGCGCTGTGTGGAGGGTGCCGAACACGTTGTTCTTGATGGCCTCGTTGGGGCTGCCCTCCATGAGGGGGACGTGCTTGTGGGCGGCGGCGTGGCAGACGATCTCGGGCCGGTATGTCCTGAAGAGATCGTCCACCCGGGCGCGGTCCCGCACCGAGCCGATGAGCACCGCCAGATCCAGCTCCGGATGGGTGTGGGCAAGCTCCTGCTGGATGGCGTAGGCATTGTTTTCGTAGATGTCGAAGATGATGAGCTGCTTCGGCTTGAGGGCCGCAATCTGGCGGCACAGCTCGCTTCCGATAGAGCCGCCGCCCCCGGTGACGAGTACGCGCTTGCCGGTGAAATAGCTGCAGATTCCGGTAGAATCCACCTGTACCTTATCCCGGCCCAGCAGGTCCTCTACGTCTACGTTGCGGATCTGCTCCACCCGAACCTGACCGCTGGCCAGCTGATAAAGACCGGGCAGGGTCTGGATGCGGCACTTCGTCCGCTGGCAGATTTCCACGATGGCCCGCCGTTGGCCGGGGGTGGCAGAGGGCAGGGCGAGGATGATGTCTGACACCCGGTAGCGGTCAGCAGCTGCTTCGATACAGTCCCGGCCGCCGACTACCTTGACCCCCAGCAGGTAGGAGCCCTGCTTGAGGGGGTCGTCATCGATGATGCACACCACGTTGTTCCGGCTGAACTGGCTGCGCCGCAGTTCACGCAGTACCAGTGCCCCGCCGGCGCCTGCACCGATGAGCATGGTGCGGCGGCGCTGCTCCACCGGGTGTTTCGCGATGCGCCGGGCCAGCCGGTAGGCGTACCGCACACCGCCGATGACCAGAAACAGGTACACGGCGTTGATGACCGGCATGCTGCGGGGCAGGTACTGCCCGCTGACGGCGCAGATGCCCATGAGCGCGGCGCTGGCCAGAATTCCGGCCAGCATGAGGTTGCGCAGCTCACCGATGCTGGCGTACTCCCACAGGCTCCGGTACAGGCGGAGCAGGGAAAAAATTATCAGCGCCGCCGCGGTGTAGAAGGGCGCGAGCCGCAGATAGGTCTCCGCAAAACCGGATTCCGCCAGCGCCGGGATGTTGAACTCAAACCGGGTGTACAGCGCCGCCAGCGCCACGGCATTGATGAAGATGCCGTCCAGCAGCAGCAGGGTCAGAACCCGCGAGAGCCGCACCCGGTCATACTGTATGTTAAAAACTGTCACGATCTCTCTCCCCGAAAGACGATGTCTCTCTTCTTCTCTCTCTTTTCCGGTCAGCGCTCCCCGTAGGTGCCGTATTTGCCGTAGCCGTACCCGTAATAGCCGTAACCGTGCTTCATGTCACTCCGCTCTACGCCGTTGAGGACGCAGCCAATGAGGGACAGGCCGCCGTCGGCCAGAAGCTGTGCCCCGTCGAGGATGCGGGTGCGGGAGGCGGTGTTCTGCCGGATGACCATCACCGCGCAGTCCGCAAGACCGGTGAGCTCTGCCGCGTCTGCCAGCAGGGAGCAGGGAGGCGTGTCCAGAATGATGCAGTCAAAGACCTGCCGGGCGGTGTCGATGAAAGCCTGAAGCTCCTTCCGGGCCAGCAGCTCGGAAGCGTTGGACACCGGTGCGCCGCCGAACACCACGAAGAGGTTGTCGATGTTCATGGGGCGGATGATCTTTTCAGCCGTAATCCTGCGGTTCAGGTATTCGGACAGGCCCGCGGTATTCTCTACGCCGAAAATGGCGGCGGCGGAGGGATTGCGCAGGTCGCAGTCGATGAGCAGCGTCCTGCGGCCCTTCCGGGCCATGGCGGCGGCCAGGTTGGCGGCCACGGTGCTCTTTCCTTCGCCGGAGACGGCGCTGGACACCAGCAGAACCTTCTTTCCCTGCCGATGCAGCTCCTTTTCAATGCGGATGCGCAGCAGCCGCACCGACTCGGAGAAGCCGAACCGGTCGTTTTCCTGTTCCAGCACCGGATAGGCCCTGCTGCCGCGCCCCTTCCGGAGGCCACGGGCCGTGGGCAGCATGCCGATGCACTTGAGGTTGACGATGCGCTCCAGCTCTTTTTCGTTGTGGATGGTGGAGCGGGTGAGGGCGTAAAACAGCACGATTACCGCCCACAGGGCCGCGCCGGTCACCACGCCTTTTTTCACCGCGCCGATATAGTCCCGGCTGTTGATGGGATAGGCGGGGACGCCGCTTTCGTCCAGCAGGTTCATCACTGTGGGGCCCACCACGAACTCCGCCACGCTGGGATAGCAGCGGATGGTGGCGTTGAGCACGTCATAGGCCAGCTGGGGATCCCCGGAGGTGACGGACAGGGTGAATATGTTGGTGTTTTCCAGCACGCTGGCCGAGATGGACGGCAGAGCCGTAAGGCCCAGCTCGCTCCGGACTGCGTCGCTGAGGGCGCCGCTGGTCAGAATGTAGGGAAAGGTCTTGGCCATCTGCTCCGCCGTGCTGGCGTTATAGGTCCGGCTGCCGGAGTAGAGGGGGTTGGTGACGTACACGGTGAAGGAGGCGGTGGCACGGTACAGCGGGCTGTAGTTCCGCCAGACCCGCAGGGCGAAGGCCCCGGCCCCCAGCGCGGCCAGCAGCACGCCCAGCCACAGCAGCCGCTTTGCGCCCCGGAGCACATCGGTGATCAGCACCCGCAGGTCGATACCCATGATCTCGGTCTCGTTGCGCTCGTGATTCATTTCGTCGTCTCCACCCCGCTTTCCCCGTGGGTCTTCGCGGCGTAAGCGCCGTATGCGCCGTACTTGCCGTACTTTCCGTAGCGGCCGTAGCCGTACCCGTAGCCATAGCTGTGGCCGCCGTCAGAGCCGCCGTAGGCGTTGTTGAGCACGCAGCCCAGCAGCTTGGCCCGGGCGCTCCGGAGGGCGGCGCAGGCACTGTTGATGGCGTTGGCGCTGACTACGTTCTGCTGCACCACTAAAACGGTGGCGTCGGCAAGTTCCATGATGCACTCCGCATCCGGGGCTGCCGACATGGGCGGCGTGTCGATGACCACGAAGTCATACAGCGCCCGGGCCCGGGCGATGAGAGAAGCCATGCCGTCGGAGCCGGAGAGATCCGTGGACGAGGCCGTGCCCCGGTGGGCCAGCAGAAGGTTCAGATTGCTGTCCTTCATGGGGAGGACGGCGTCCTCCAGCGCTGCCTTGCCAAGAGCGACCTCAGCCGTTCCGGGGCCGCGCCAGGAGTATTCCAGAATCTTGTGGCAGGCGGGCTTGCGCAGGTCAGCGTCGATGAGCAGCACCCTTTTGTCCTTCTGTGCCATGGCCAGCGCAATGTTCACCGCCAGCGTGGATTTGCCCTCGTTTTCCGCCACGCTGGTGAACATCAGAACCTTGCCCTCCGCGGGTATCAGCTGCTCGATGCGGCGGCGAAGCTTCCGGATAGTTTCGGCAAACAGGAAGCTGGTGGAGGGACTTGTGATGAGAATGCTGGTTTTTTTCCGGCGGAGCATGGCGGCGGGGGTCTTGTACTTCCGTTCGTGCCGGACGGAGCCCAGCACCCGACAGTCCAGCTTCTGCTCCGCCTCCTGCTGGCTGCGGACAGTGTCCCGGAGGGCAGACAGTGCACCCAGCAGAACGCACACTGCCGCGGCGGCGAGAACGGCGGCCTTTTTCGCGTTAGACAGTTCCCCGGGGGAGTTGCTGGGGGCGGTGGGCACCCGGGGGGACTGAAGCACGTCCAGCACGGTGTCGCCCAGCACCTGATAGGAAACGATGTGGTGGTTGTCGATGACGGAGCGGGTCACCAGAAAGGCCGTCCGGGGGTCGGAGGCCGTCACCTGCAGGGTGAGCAGATTGGTCTCCGGCACGGCGGCGGCGCTGATGGTGCCGTCGAAGCCGCTCATGCCCAGCTCGTCCAGTACGGCGGAGCGGAGCAGCGAACTGTTGAGCACCTCGGAGAACACCGAGGCCAGATTTGTCGCGGCGGCGAGATTCTGGTACACCGTGGTACTGCTGCCCCGGGCAGACACCACGAAGGTGGTGTTGGTCTGGTAGACCGGCTTGTAGCGCACGCCGGACACCACATAGGCGGCCATGCCGGCCAGAATGGCGGCGGCCACGATGAGGTACCACCGCCGGAGCACGTCCAGCAGGATGGTGACCGGCTCGAAGGAGAGCAGCTGAATCTGCTCCGTCTGAGATTCCCTGTTGTCCGGCATATCCCTCACTCCTCCACCACGACCAACAGCCGGGTGTACCCCGTGTACGGGCCGCTTTTTACGGTATATGTCACGCTGTAGCTGCCGGGAGTCCGGGTGTTCACGTCGGACTGAATCTCGACGGACACCTCGTCTCCGCTGCCGTCCAGCGGGATGTCACGCCCGGCAGCGGTCATCCCCGTCAGGTAATCCCGGGGAGAAAAGGCGGCATTTTTCGGCAGATACAGCAGGTTTTCACTCAGCGTCAGCGACGCGTTGTATGTGCCGGTCTCGTATACCTCCACCGGTGCAGTGAGGTAGACGGTCTCGCCCATGCTGTTTGTCACCCGGAATTCCACGTCATGGACGCCCACCTCGCTGATGCTGCCCTCGCCGCCCACCAGAGTGGCCTTGATTCTGTCGGTGAGGGAGCCGTCGATGGCGTCCTCCGCGCCCACAAGACTCATTACGTCGGTGTAGCGCCCGGCGGTGAACACCAGCGGCTGGGATAGGGGGAAGCGGGGACTTTCATAGTCGGGGTACC
>CAYNEH010000127.1:0-5347 GCA_964396195.1 uncultured Oscillospiraceae bacterium | reverse complement strand
GTTTGCGGGGCGAGAAGTGTTTTCTGCCACGCACATGTCGCGGCAGAAAACGGATTTTATTTTATTCCGCCGCCTGCGGGCGGCGGAACTCTGCGAGGCTTTGACTTTCTCAACGGAAGAAACGGCTCTCCTGACAAACAAAAGCGCCGGTCACGGATGTGACCGGCGCTTCTTCATGCAGCTGCGATATTCTTTCATTGTCACGCCTCGCCTGCTCACGACGCCCGGCTTCCTTCCGACTCGGACTGGTCTCCGGGCCGCGGCGCGGCCCTTCGCTCATCCTCGCTCCAGTCCATCCGGGCTGTTCGCGACGTCTCGGCGCTTCGTTTTAGCCGCCCAAATAGGCCTTCTTCACGGCCTCATCGTTGAGCAGATCCGCGCCGGTGCCGGTGGCGACAATCTTGCCCGTCTCCAGCACGTAGCCGCGGTCGGCTACCGACAGCGCCATCTGGGCGTTCTGCTCCACCAGCAGGATGGTGGTGCCCGCCTTGTGGAGGGAGCGGATGATATCAAAAATCTGCTCCACCAGCAGGGGGGCCAGACCCATGGACGGCTCGTCCAGCATCAGCAGCTTTGGGTTGGACATGAGCGCCCGGCCCATAGCAAGCATCTGCTGCTCGCCGCCGGACAGAGTGCCAGCGATCTGCTTCCGGCGCTCCTTCAGACGGGGAAACTGCTCATACACCCGCTCGATGCCCGGGGTAATGGTGGAATTGGGCTGAGTGTACGCGCCCATTTCGAGGTTTTCTTCCACCGTCATCTGGAGGAACACCCGCCGTCCCTCAGGGACGTGGGCCAGACCCTGCGCCACAATCTTGTGGGCGGGAACGCCCGCAAGGCTCTTGCCCAGAAACTCAATGGAGCCGGTCTTGGAGTGGAGCAGACCGGACACAGTGTTCAGAATGGTGGACTTGCCCGCGCCGTTGGCGCCGATAAGGGTGACCACCTCGCCGTCCTGCACCTCAAAGGACACGCCCTTAATGGCGTGGATAGCGCCGTAATAGACGTTGATGTCATTGACCTTCAGCATGCTCAGCCCTCCTTTTTCTTGCCCAGATAGGCCTCGATGACTGCGGGGTTGGCCTGAATTTCCTCGGCGGTGCCCTTGGCGATGACCTGACCGAAGTTCAGCACGCAAATGCCCTCGCAGATGCCCATGACCAGATTCATATCGTGCTCGATGAGCATGATGGCGATCTGGAAGGTGTCCCGGATCTTGACGATGTTCTCCATCAGCTCTGCCGTCTCAGAGGGGTTCATGCCCGCCGCCGGCTCGTCCAGCAGCAGCAGTGACGGATTGGTGGCCAGCGCGCGGACGATCTCCAGCCGCCGCTGTGCACCGTAGGGCAGGGAACCCGCCTGATGGTTGGCCAGATCCTGCATGTCGAAGATGCTCAGCAGCTCCAGCGCCCGCTCGTGGGCGGCCTTCTCCTGCTTCCAGTAGTTGGGCAGGCGGAGAATGCCGGCGAGGGCGGAATACTTTTCCTGATTGTGCAGGCCGATCTTCACATTGTCCTCCACGGACAGGTTGGAGAACAGCCGGATGTTCTGGAATGTACGGGCGATGCCCATGCGGTTGATCTGGACGGTGGTCTTGCCGGAGGTATCCATACCGTCCAGCAGAATGGTGCCGCGGGTGGGCTGGTACACCTTGGTCAGCAGGTTGAACACCGTGGTCTTGCCCGCGCCGTTGGGGCCGATGAGTCCGGCGATCTCTGTCCGGCCGATGGTGAGGTTGAAGTCATCCACCGCCCGCAGGCCGCCGAAGTCGATGCCCAGGTGGCTGCACTCCAGCACCGGGGACTTGTCAAGGTCGCGTTCCGGGATGATGGAGTGGCTGGGGACAGGTACCATCTTTCCCTTTTCAAAGTTGAACTTTTTATCAGCCATCTTCCTCAGTCCCCTTTCTGCCGGGAATGGCGCGGCTCAGCAGATTCTTGAGCTGCGCGTTGTTGGTGGCCAGCATGACCAGAATCAGCACGATGGCGTACACCAGCATCCGGTAATCGGAGAAGCCGCGCAGCGCCTCGGGCAGGATATACAGCACGGTGGCCGCAATGATGGAGCCCCAGATGTTGCCGAGGCCGCCCAGCACCACGTACACCAGCACCAGAATGGAGGTGTTGAAGTCGAACTTAGAGGACTGGAGGGAGGAGTAGTTCAGGCCGAACAGCGCACCGGCGGCACCGGCCAGCGCCGCAGAGGTGACAAAGGCGATGAGCTTGTACTTGGTGATGTTGATGCCCACGCTCTCCGCCGCGATGCGGTTGTCCCGGATGGCCATGATGGCCCGGCCGGTACGGCTGCGCACCAGATTGAGGACGATGACCAGCGTCACCATCACCAGCACGAAGCCCATGGGGAAGTTGGACAGCTTGGCGGTGCCCGCCGCGCCCTGCGCACCCTTGATGATGGCCAGGCCGTTTTCCGTCAGGTTCAGGTCGCTGATGCTCATCTGGCCGTTGAAGTTGAAGGCAACGTGCAGGCCGTTCTCATCGTGGCCCACCAGCAGGCAGTTGATAAGCTCCTTGATAATCTCGCCGAAGGCCAGCGTCACGATGGCCAGGTAGTCGCCCCGGAGCCGCAGCACCGGCACGCCCACGATAAAGCCCACGATGGCGGCGAACACCGCGCCCACCACAATGGCAATGACGAGACGGGCAGTGCCGGAGGGAATGGCATCCTGCAGGCTCATGGCGGCGATGATGCCGGAGAAGGCGCCCACGCTCATAAAGCCCGCATGGCCGAGACTCAGCTCACCCAGAATGCCCACCGTCAGGTTCAGGGACACCGCCATAACGATGAAGCAGCAGCAGGGAACCAGCATACCGGACACGGAGTTGCTCAGCCCGCCGGTTTTCTGGAGGGCGAACAAGATGATGAATACGACGGTCACGCCGATGTATGTCGCAAAGTCGACGCGGGTGGTCTTTTTCAGTTTGCTCACTTTCATCCCGGCCACCTCACACTTTCTCGGGCACATACTTGCCCAGCAGACCCGCCGGGCGCACCAGCAGGATGATGATCAGTACCGCGAACACGATGGAGTTGGCAAGGTTCATGGAGATATACGCCTTGGCCATGGACTCGATGATGCCCAGCAGGATGCCGCCGAGGAACGCGCCGGGGATAGAGCCGATTCCGCCGAACACGGCGGCGGTAAAGGCCTTGATGCCGGGCATGGAGCCGGTGGTGGGCATCAGCGAGGTGTAGGACGAGCACAGCAGCACGCCCGCAATGGCCGCCAGTGCAGAGCCGATGGCGAAGGTCATGGAAATGGTGCGGTTGACGTTGATGCCCATGAGCTGGGCCGCGCCCTTATCCTCGGAGCAGGCCCGCATGGCCTTTCCCATCTTGCTCTTGCTGGTGAAGATGGTCAGACCCACCATGATGATGATGCACGCCGCAATGGTCAGCAGGGACACATAGGGGATGGACAGTCCGCCCACGTTCAGGTTGCCGGTGATTACGGGGGTGTAAACCTTGGGGGAGGCAGTCCAGATGAGCTGAGCCGCATTCTGGAGGAAGTAGCTCACGCCGATGGCGGTAATCAGCACCGCCAGGCTCCCGGCCTCACGCAGGGGCTTGTAGGCCAGGCCCTCAATGACCACGCCCAGCACCGTGCACACGACCATGGCCAGAATGGTGGCAAGCCAGCCGGGCAGACCCAGGTAATACATGGCGCAGAAGGAAACGTAACCGCCCACCATGATGACATCGCCGTGGGCGAAGTTCAGCATCTTGGCGATGCCGTACACCATAGTGTAGCCCAGTGCGATGATGGCGTACACGCTGCCCAGACTGATGCCGCTGATCAGGTAATTCAGAAATTCCACTTGTGGCACCTCTTTTCTCTTGTTTCTCTCTTCATTATTTGACATTTTTTTGCTTTTTCCGCGGCAAAAGCGCCCCTGGCGCTTCTCCCGCAGAAAAACAGGGTGGCTGCCGGGAGTGTGCTCCCGGCAGCCTGCCTTCCTTGGGTACTATTTCGATTGGATGCTGTCAGAGCCCATCCGATCAGGAGACAACATACTTGCCGTCCTCGATGACGTAAGCGGAGGGAGCCTTGGACACCTCGCCGTTGGCGGACCAGCTCAGGGTGCCGGTCAGGCCGTTCAGGGTGATGGTGGGCATGGCAGCCACCAGAGCCTCGCAGATATCGGCGGTGGACATATCGGCGGTGACACCGGAAGCCTTGATGGCCTCGTACAGAGCGTACACGGCGTCGTAAGCGTCGGCAGCGAACTGGTTGGGCGTCTCGCCGAACTTCTCAACGTAAGCGGACACGAAAGCCTGAGTGGCCTCATCCTCGGAGGAGGCGGAGAAGGGGGTCAGCAGCATGACGCCCTCGGCCAGCTTGGTGTCGAAGCCTTCCAGCGTCAGGATGCCGTCCATACCGTCCACACCGAAGAAGGTGGGCGCGTAACCCATGGCATCGGCCTGGTTGAAGATAACGGAAGCGGGCTGATAGTAGATGGGCAGGAAGATCAGATCAGCGCCGGCGGACTGAGCGGCGGTGAGCTGCACGGAGAAGTCGGTGGCGGTGTCCTTGGTGAAGGTGCCCTCGCTGACGATGTTCAGACCCTTGGCCTCGGCCTCGGCCTTGAAGGCGTCGCGGATGCCCTGGGAGTAGGCATCGTCGTTGCGGTAGATGATGGCGATCTTGGCGTCAGCCATCTTCTCAGCCATGTAGTCGGCGGAAGCCACGCCCTGGTTGGGGTCGGTGAAGCAGACCTGGAACACGTTGTCCTTGCCCGCGGTCACATCGGTGGAAGAAGCGGAGGGGGTGATGGCAAACACCCGATCGGAGTAGGCCTCAGCGGCCACGGCGATGGCGGAGCCGGTGGTGGTGCAGCCGATCAGAGCCTGCATGCCCCAGTCCTTCAGGGAGTTGTAGGCGTTGACGGCGGTATCGGCAGTGGCCACATCGTCCTCGCTCTTCAGCTCAAACTGGATGTCGCCGCCCAGCGCGTTGATTTCCTCAACAGCCAGCTGAGCGCCGTTGTTGGTGGCGATGCCGTAGATAGCGGCGTCACCGGTCAGGGGGCCGATGTGACCCAGCTTGAAGGTGCCGCCGGTGGTGCCGGAAGTGGCTTCACTTTCCCCGCCCGCGTCAGAGGATGCGGCGCTCTCGGTGCTGCCGCTGTCGCTGGAGCCGGAGCCCGTGCTGGAGCAGCCGGCCATCAGGCCGAAGCACATGGCGCCGGCCATGAGCATGGCGATAACCTGTTTCTTTTTCATTTCTTTTACCTCCTAAACATGCAACTGCTTGAGTGAACGAATCACATCTCCCGCAAAAACCCGCCGTTTCCGGAAAACGACCGTTTTTGCACGGAAGCCGCGGCGT